>NZ_JBFTND010000078.1:0-30295 GCF_056397305.1 Cupriavidus sp. 05N40 | reverse complement strand
CTGATCACCTGGTTGACGGCTGACTCGACAAAACCTGAGGCAATGGGCTTGCCATGTCGATAGCGGTCACCGTAGTTCACGATGAAGTGCCGGTTGTTGTCCAAGTAGACAATGAACTCCTCGAGCTTGCCAAGGAGTTTGGCCTCCTCGGGGCTGGCCTCAGCGTCCAGATCCCAGCCCAGGCTTTCCAGTCGGCGCAACGCCGGATAGGGGCAGCCGTGCCACAGGTGCCACTTGGAGCTATGCAGCGCCTTGATCAATTCCGCGTTGCTGGGGCCGTCGCTGTGGGCCGGCCGGCCCTTGATCATCTGTGCGAGGTTCTGTACCCGCATGGCGATGTGGAACCAATCGAGAACGTACTCACCGCGGTCACCAAAACCGAGCTGGGCAAACCGTACGGTATCCCCGCCGTCCGACAGAAAGGTCACCGGCTGACTGGGTTGCACACCCTCACGAAGAAGGAAATTCCACATACGATCGGCCGGTCGGCGCTCCAGTTTATGCACGTAGGCAAAACTATGCCCGCCATCCTGATCCCGCAGGGACTTTCCGACGATCACTTCAAACCAGCCATCCTGGCGGCGCCGGTGGCCGGCCCGCCGAAGGTAGCCGCCGTCAATGCCGACCGCGCGGATCGGACTGGGCTCCGGGATCTCGGACGAACCGACGCTCGCGGTCACCTCCGCCTGCTGCCGGGCGTCGGTGGCCTGTTCCGCTTCCAGCCGGCGACCGAGCGTGGTGACCTGGCGCCGGATTGAGGTGGCTGCCAGTACATGATCGAGCGGCAATACCTCTTGAAGGACGTTGACGGTCAGACCATACGACATCAACGCCGCAAACTTGACCTCGAGATACTGCAGTTCTGGACTGACCCGCTCAGGCAGACAGCGGGCGACCGGGCTGAAGCTACCTGCGTCGCCCTGGCACCGCCGGCAGGGATACAGCCTCGGACTGTCAATCGACAGTCGCCCGAACGCGCTCCGGAAAACCAAGTAATGGTGGCCCTTGCAAGCCAGCTGCGCCCCGCACGTGGGACAAACGCTGGTCCGGGCAACTGCCTCCGCAACCTGTGCCGTGACCATCGTGCGCTGCAGCCGACCCAGCAATGATTTCGCCTCCTCCAGATGCAGGCCCAGCGAGCCCACATCAAGGCCATCTCTCTCGAGCTGGGCTATTTCGGTGACGGTGGCTGGCGCGCCTCCATCGTCCTGCACTACGAGTAGCAAGCTGATACGCATGGCCGCCGTCCTCCCTTGGAGGCTGCGGCGACCAGTCTACCCCTCGAGCTGTCGCAACCGATCATTGACGGTCTGACGGTCAAAGCGACGATCCAGCCAAGTCAGCCACCGGTCGACCGCGTCGCGTAGGTCTTCCAACACGATAGGCCCTTCGCGCAGCGACTCGATCCAATCGACGAACTCATATTCACTGTGTTCGCCCCTGGCCTCCAGATACCTCTCGATCCCGCCAATGTCCTCGGGCGGACATGGCCCGCAACCCGCCACGCAACGGGGCAGCCGACCAGGATGTTCCCGCAGCATACGCCGCTCCATCCGTATCTCGTGGCGCCACCACGCGTTGAAGTCATACACATAGACGAAGCCTTCGTGTTCGCGGAGATGAAACGCGGTCAGCGGCAGTTCGTTTGCCACTGTGCAGAACTGCAAGATGCCCTCATGAGCTTCGCCGTAACGTCTGCCACGAATGCTGAACTCGTGCAGATGTTCGTCGGCCCAGCCCATGACGACTTGGATGACATTTCGCCCGAGGGTCAAGTGCTCGGGAACGAGGACGCGCCGCCAAACCGGCGGGCTCAGGCCGCGCAGAGCAATTCGAAGTTGAAGGACGGAGATCGCCGGCCCAGGATCGGAAGCCATGCGCGCATTGTAGGTGCCTCATTGGCCTCTCGGCAGCGGTCCTGTGGTTTGCCCCCGATTTGGCGCGCTCTCGTCAGCACCGGCTGCGCAACGTCTTGCTTCGGGGCCACGCATGCGCTAAGTTGACCTGTATCAACTTTTCCCCGCTGCAGAAGCGCATCATTGTGCATTGCCGCACGCGCGGCGCCTGGTGTGGGCATCACGGTGAAAACGGCAGCAAGGGCACGGGCGGCTTGAGGATGATCGCATGACCGGAGCAAGGACAGCGCCAGTGGCGCATCGCCGGACGGCCATGCCGGCACGGTTGGGGGCCACGTGCCCGCATGGACCGGCTCCGCCCGCACATGGAGGCTGCCGGTGAGCGCGAGCCGGGGCGTGGTTGCTGCGGTGCGCGGCAGCGTCGTCGACGTGCGCTTCGAGGCGGGGCTGCCGCCGATTCGCACCTTGCTGCGTACCGGCGTGGATGGCCGGATCGCCATCGAAGTCCTGGCGCAGCGGGATGCGCGGCATGTGCGCTGCATCGCGCTGACCTCCACCCAGGGGCTGGCGCGAGGCATGGCGGTGCAGGACACCGGTGGGCCGTTGCAGGCGCCGGTGGGCGCCAGCATCCTGTCGCGCATGTTCGACGTGTTCGGCCAGCCCATCGACCGGTTGCCGGCGCCGCAGCATGTCCAGTGGCGTTCGGTGCACCGGGCGCCGCCGCCCCTGTCTCAGCGCTCCACGCAGTCGATGGTGTTCGAGACCGGCATCAAGGCGATCGACGTGCTGCTGCCGCTCGAAACCGGAGGCAAGGCAGGCCTGTTTGGCGGCGCGGGCGTGGGCAAGACGGTGCTGCTCACCGAGCTGATCCACAACATGGTCGGGCATCACCGGGGCGTGAGCATCTTCTGCGGCATCGGCGAGCGCTGCCGCGAGGGCGAGGAGCTTTACCACGACATGCGCGAGGCCGGCGTCCTGCAGGACATGGTCATGGTCTTCGGCCAGATGAACGAGCCCCCGGGCGCGCGCTTCCGGGTTGGCCATGCGGCGCTGACGATGGCCGAGTACTTCCGCGACGATGAGCACCGCGACGTCCTGCTGCTGATCGACAATATCTTCCGCTTTATCCAGGCCGGATCGGAGATCTCGGGCCTGATGGGGCAGATGCCGTCGCGGCTGGGCTACCAGCCGACCATGGGCACCGAACTGTCTGGGCTGGAGGAGCGCATCGCCAACACCGACACCGGTGCCATCACCTCGATCCAGGCGGTCTACGTGCCTGCGGACGATTTCACCGACCCGGCAGCGGTGCATACCTTCTCGCACCTGTCGGCGTCCATCGTGCTATCGCGCAAGCGCGCAAGCGAGGGCCTCTACCCGGCCGTCGACCCGCTGCAATCGAATTCCAGGATGGCCACGCCCGGCATCGTCGGCGCGCGCCACTATCGCCTGGCGCAGGATATCCGCCGCACGCTGGCCCAGTACGCGGAACTCAAGGACATCATCGCCATGCTGGGGCTGGAACAGCTCTCCCCCGCCGACCGCGACGTCGTCGCCCGCGCCCGCCGCCTGGAGCGTTTCCTGACCCAGCCGTTCTTCACCACGGAGCAGTTCACCGGCATCAAGGGCAGGACAGTCAGCCTGGCGGATTCGCTCGATGGGTGCGAGCGCATTCTGCGCGACGAGTTCAAGGACTACCCCGAAAGCGCGCTCTACATGATCGGGCCGATAGCCGAAGCGAGGGGCAAGCCCGCGCCCGTGGCGCCAGAACCAGCAGAGGAGAGCCATGCCGCCGGATCACATGCTTCTTGAAATACTGCTGCCCTTCCGGGTCTTCCTGCGCAAGCGCGAGGTGTTGCGCATCGTGGCGGAGACCGCCGGGGGGGCGTTCGGCATGCTGCCGCATCGCCTCGATTGCGTCGCGGCGCTCGCGCCCGGCATCCTGGCCTTTGAAACGCCGGCCGATGGCGAAGTGTTTATCGCGGTCGATGAGGGCGTGCTGGTCAAGACCGGCCTCGATGTGCGCGTGTCGGTGCGCCGCGCCATGGCAGGCGCCGACCTGGCCACGCTGCGCGACACCGTGGAGCGCGAGTTCCTGGCCCAGGACGAGCAGGCGCGCAGCCTGCGCACGGTCATGGCTAAGCTGGAGACGGGCTTTCTTGCCCGCTTCGCCAAGCTTCACAAGCCGTCGCCATGACCGTGCCACCGCCCGGCGGACAGCCGAAGCCCGAGCCCACGCTGGCAGGCAAAGTGGGCGCCAAGGCGCAGCGCAAGCTCAGGGCGCGGCGCCAGGGCGTGCCGGGGGTCTGGTTCGGGCTGGGCATGATGGGGCTGGTCGGCTGGTCGGTGGTTGTGCCGACGCTACTCGGCGCGGCGCTGGGCATCTGGCTGGACAAGCACTATCCGGGCCGGCACGTGTGGACGCTGGCGCTGCTGGTGGCCGGCCTGGTGCTCGGCTGCTTCAATGCGTGGCACTGGGTCGCCAAGGAGGACCGCGCCATGCGGCGGGACCAGGGCCAGAACGAGGAGGAGAAAGACGATGCGAATACATGACGTGGCGGCATTGCTGCTTGCGGCCCTCGTGGGTGGCGCACTCGGAGGCTTCTTTTTCGGCGGCCTGTGGTGGACGGTCCGCCGGACGCTTTCATCCGGAAAGTCGGCCCTATGGCTGCTGGGCAGCCTGCTGCTGCGCATGGGCGTCACGCTGCTCGGCTTCTACGCCGTCGGCGCGGGGCAATGGGAGCGGATGGCTGCCTGCCTGGCTGGTTTCGCAGTGGCACGCCTGGCGGTGACATGGATGACGGGGCGATGGGCGGACCACCGCCGCACCCCGGCGCCTCGGGAGACGGGCCATGCGCCTCAGCCCTGACCAGTGGATCTTCTGGCAGCACGGCTTCGTCAAGCTCAACGGCACGATCCTTTTCACCTGGGTGCTGATGGGGGTGCTGACCCTGGGCTCCTGGCTGGTCACGCGCCGGCTCTCGTCCGGCCACCGCCGCTCGCGCTGGCAGAACCTGCTTGAAATTATCGTGACCGGGATCGCGCAGCAGATCGCGGAAGTCGGCCTGCGCCAGCCGCGCAAGTATCTCGGTTTCCTGGGCACCCTGTTCCTGTTCGTCGCCGCGGCCAGCCTGTTTACCATCGTTCCCGGCTACGAGCCGCCCACCGGATCGCTGTCGACCACGCTGGCGCTGGCGTTGTGCGTGTTCGTGGCGGTGCCGCTGTACGGCATCCGCGACCAGGGGCTGCGCGGCTACCTGAAGTCCTACCTCGAGCCGACCTTGATGATGCTGCCGTTCAACATCATCAGCGAACTGTCGCGCACGCTGGCGCTGGCTGTTCGCCTGTTCGGCAATATGATGAGCGGAGCCATGATCATCGCCATTCTGGTGACGATCACGCCGTTCCTGTTTCCCATCGTGATGACCGCGCTCGGCCTGCTTACCGGCATGGTGCAGGCTTATATCTTCAGCATCCTGGCCGCGGTCTATCTCGCGGCGGCCACGCATAGCGGCAAGGCGGAGCCAGGCCTGCCGATCGAAAAAACACCCTGAACCCGACCAAGGAACCATCCCATGGACAGCCTGACAATCATCGCGGTGGCATCGATCGCCATGGCCGGCCTCTGCACCGGCTTCGGCTGCATGGGGCCCGCGCTCGCGGAAGGCCGGGCGGTAGCGACAGCGCTGACGTCGCTGGCGCAGCAGCCCGATGCATCGGCCACGATCACGCGCACGCTCTTTGTCGGCCTGGCGATGATTGAGTCGACGGCGATCTACTGCTTCGTCGTCTCGATGATCCTGATCTTTGCCAACCCCTTCTGGAACGCCGCCATCGCCCGCGCGGTGGCCAGGTAAGCCATGCTGATCGACTGGTTCACCGTTGGCGCGCAGGCGCTCAACTTCGTCATCCTCGTCTGGCTGCTGAAGCGCTTTCTTTACCAGCCCGTGCTTGACGCCATCGACGCCCGCGAGGGCAGGATCGCCAGGCAGATCGCCGATGCCAGCGCCAGGGAGGCCGAGGCGCGCAAGCAAGGCGAGGCGTTCCAGCAGAAGACCGATGCGTTCGAGCGCGAGCGCGCTGCGCTGCTGGCACAGGCGGCTGGCGATGCCGAGACACAGCGCCGGCAATTGCTTGAAGCCGCGCGCCAGGCAGCGGACGCGCTTGCAACGAAACGGCAGGAAGCGCTGCGCAGCGAATCCGGTCAACTGACGCAGGCGCTCGGCGACCTGGCGCGGCGCGAGGTGTTTGCCGTCGCCCGCCGGGCGCTCGCGGACCTGGCCTCGGCGAGTCTCGAAGAACGCGTGGCCGACGTCTTCATCCGCCGCCTGCGTGCGCTCGACGAACCGGCGAGAGCTAGTCTTGCGGCCGCCTTCAGGCGGCCGGCGGCGCACGCGGTGGTGCGCAGTGCGTTCGCGCTGCCTGCCGCACAGCGCGCCGCCATCCAGGCGGCGGCGGATGAAATCCTGAGCACCGCCATCCCCTTGCAGTTCGACACGGCTCCGGAACTGGTAAGCGGCATCGAACTAATCGTCGGCGGCCAGAAGCTGGCCTGGAGCATCGATCGCTATCTCGGCTCGCTGGAGCATGCCGTGAGCGAACTGCTGAGCCCGGAGAACGCGGCGATGCATGCCGGGCCCGAGCCGGAATCCGCGCCACAGGCCGCGCCGAAGCCAGCGCCGAAGCCCGAGGCCAGCCAGCCATGACCTTCGCGCTTACCCCGCCGCAAACCGCCATCGAACGGGCATTCGCCGCCATGGGCGAGGCGCGCAGCCGGTTCGTGCCGGCACTGGCAGCGCAGGAGGTGGGCACGATCGTCAGCGTGGCCACGGGCGTCGCGCAAGTCTCCGGCCTGCCTGGCATCGGCTATGACGAGCTAGTGCGCTTTCCCGGCGACGTGTACGGCATCGCGTTCAATGTCGATGAAGGCGAGGTCGGCGTGGTGCTGCTCGACGACTACTGGCGGCTGCGGGCCGGCGACCAGGTCGAGCGCACGGGCCGAGTGATGGACGTGCCCGTGGGCAAGACGCTGCTCGGGCGCGTGATCGATCCGCTGGGCCGGCCGCTCGATGGCCTCGGGCCGCTCGCGGCCAGCGCGCGGTTGCCGATCGAGCGCCCGGCCGCGCCCATCATGGAGCGCGCGGCGGTCACGGTGCCGCTGCAGACCGGCGTGAAAGTCATCGATGCGCTGATCCCCATCGGGCGCGGCCAGCGCGAGCTGATCCTGGGGGACCGCCAGACCGGCAAGACCGCGATCGCCATCGATACCATTCTGAACCAGCGCGGCCAGGACGTCGTGTGCGTGTATTGCGCCATCGGCCAGCGCGCCTCGGCCGTCGCCAAGGCGGTGGCGACCCTGCGCGCCAAGGGGGCGATGGACTATACCGTCGTGGTCGTCACCGAAGGCAACCAGCCACCGGGGCTGGCCTATATCGCGCCGTATGCCGCCACCAGCATCGCCGAGCACTTCATGGAGGCCGGGCGGGACGTACTGATCGTCTATGACGACCTCACCCAGCACGCCCGTGCCTACCGCGAGCTTTCGCTGCTGCTGCGCCGCCCGCCCGGCCGCGAGGCTTTCCCGGGGGACATCTTTTATATCCATTCGCGGCTGCTGGAGCGGGCCACGCACCTCGCCGCCGAGCGCGGTGGCGGCTCGATTACCGCGCTGCCGATCATCGAGACCGAGGCGCAGGACATGTCGGCTTACATCCCGACCAACCTGATCTCGATCACCGACGGCCAGGTCTATCTGTCGCCTACGCTGTTCGAGCTTGGCGTGCTGCCCGCGGTGGATGTCGGCAAGTCGGTGTCGCGCGTGGGCGGCAAGGCGCAGCGGGGCAGCTTTCGCGCCGTGGCCGGCGATCTCAAGCTCGCCTACGCGCAGTTCGAGGAACTCGAGACGTTTTCCCGTTTCGGCGCCCGGCTCGATGACGACAGCCGCCAGTCCATCGCGCACGGTCAGCGCATTCGCGCCTGCCTGATGCAGCCCGAATCGGACCCGGTCCCGGTGCCAGCGCAGATCGCCATCCTGAGCGCGCTGACCGCGCGGCTGTTCGATGCCATGCCGCTGGACCGGATGCAGGACGCGCAGCTTGCAGCGCGCGCCGCGGCGGTGAGCATCCCGCCCGCGATATCCGCCCGCTTCGAGGCCGCGGGCAAGCCGGACGAGGCCGATGGCCAGGCAGTTACCGCGATCGTCCGCGCCGCCCTTGCGCAGTTCCAGGCCGGTGCTGATACCGGGGCCGGGCTCGAAGCGCGGGCACATTCTCCGGCAGAGGGGGGGAGGCAATGAGCGACTCGGCCGCCACGCTGCGGCACCAGATCGGCAGCGCCACGCATCTGCAAACCGTTGTTCGCACCATGCGCGCGTTGGCCGCCTCCAGCATCAGCCAGTACGAACAGTCCGTGCTGGCGCTGGCCGACTACCGCCGCGCGGTGAGCCTGGGTCTTTGGGCATGCCTGCGTACGCTGGCGCCGGCCGGTTTAACGCCGGGGGAAAGCAAGCCTGCCTCAACGGGAGCGGTCGGCGCCATCGTGTTCGGCTCCGACCAGGGGCTGGTGGGCCAGTTCAATGAGGTGATCGTCGACCATGCGCTCAAAGCGCTCCTGGCCATGCCCGGAAAGCGAGAGGTCTGGGCCGTCGGCGAGCGGGTGCGGGCACGCCTGGCCAGCGCCGGCGTGACCGTGGCCGGCACCTATGCGGTGCCCGGCTCGGTCGAGGCCATTGCCCCGCTGGTCGACCGGCTGCAGCTCGATACGGAAACACACCCGAGCCAGGCCGCGCAGCCCCGTATCTACGTCTTCTACAACCAGCCAAGGCCGGGCGCCCTCTACCAGCCGGTTGAGCAGCGCCTGTTGCCGCTTGACGCGCAATGGCTGGCCGGGTTGCTGGCACAGCGCTGGCCAACGCCGAACCCGCCGGAAGTGATCGGGGGTGGCACCGCCACGATGCGCGCGTTGATCCGCGAGCACCTTTTTATCTCGCTGTTCAGCGCCTGCGCCGAATCGCTGGCGAGCGAGAACGCCAGCCGCCTAGCGGCGATGGAGCGGGCCGACAAGAACATCGACGAACTGCTCGCCAGCCTTCGCGGCCGGTTTCATAACGAGCGGCAAAGCGCGATCGACGAGGAGCTGTTCGATGTGACGGCGGGGTACGAGGCGCTGTCGGAGGATGACATTGGCTGAATGGCGCCATCACGAAGCGGTAGTCCTGGGAGACCGCGCCAAAGCGGGGGCTGAGATCAGTCTTCGCTCAAGAGCAGATGTTCGTGCGTCCAGGCCATGACTACCTGGATGACATTGTGAAGTTACCCGTGCGTCATGTGCATGGGAACGAATACGCGCCGGCAGACCAGCGGGCTCAAGCCCCGCGGGCTGATTCGCTGTTGAAGGACGGAGATCGCTAAGGGTCGAGGGGCATGAGCACATTGTAGGTGGCTCATTATCCTCTTGAGGGAGGGCCGATCTCAGCCCCCGCTTTGGCGCGGTCTCCCTCTACCGCGAGGTCTGCGGCCTGCTCTTTTTCCGCTACGGCATCACCCCCACTGCCAACAAGCTCTATCAACTGGTGCGCAAGGGCAGCATGGGCACGCCGACCGAGGTGCTGGCGCAGTTCTGGACGGACCTGCGCGACAAGATGCGGGTGACCATCGACCACCCCGGGCTGCCGGACGCACTCAAGGCGATCGCCGCCCATGCCGTGCAATCGATCTGGCAGGCCGCTAACGAGGCGGCCACCGGCGAGCTGGCCGCCTTGCGGGCGGAAGCGCGCTTACAGGCCAGCGAGGCCGAGGCCCAGCGCGACCACGCGCGCGCCGCGGTGGTGGTGGCCGAGCAGGAGACTGCCGCCGTCCAGGCCGACTGCGACGCCGCCCAGCAGGCCCGCGCCGCGCTCCAGGGCGAACTGGAGGCCGCGCGCCAGGCTCTCGCGGCTGCCCAGGCGCGTCAGGAGGCAGGTACGCGTCAGCTCGCAGCGCTCGAGCGGCAACTGCAGGAGCTACGTACCCAATTCTCGACCGAGCTGGAGCACACCCGCGAGCAGGTCGCCGTGGCCCAGGAGCGGGCCAGTGCCACCGAACGCCGCGCGCTGCGCGAGATCGACCAGGAACGCACACTGCGCCAGAAGGGCGAGCAGGCGGCGGCGGACCTGCGCACCGAACTGGCGGCCGTGCAGGCGAGGGCGCAAGCCGCCGCCGTGGCCGGCGCCGAGGCGCGGGCGCGGCTGCAGGCCGAGCGCGACACGCTCGGCGAGCAACTGGCTCAGGCACAGCAGGCACTTGGACAAGGGCGGGCGGCACAGGACGCGCTGCGGGCCGAACTGGACGCGGCGCTGCGGGGGGCCGAGCGCGCCCAGGCGGAGGCCGCTGCGGCGCGCCATCTGGCGCTGGCCCGGCGTCGGGCGCCGGCGATCAAAACCAAGTTCAGACCGGGGCCGGCTTGAGGGGGGCGCCGGAAGGTGTCGGATGGCATTTATCCACCGCGCAAGGGGACAAGCCTGTGGACAAGCCGCGCGGGGGCCGAGTGCCGACGGCCTCAACGGATTTGATTAAAATTTAAGCAAAGAGAGCGGGCCACGCCTTCCCGGCGACGCCACGCCGGATCGCTCGCCTCCCTAAATCTGTTCACCAACACCATGTCGATTGAAATCGAGCGCGCCGAAGCGATTACCTGGATCCGCATCCAGATGGCCCAGCACGGCCTGACCCTGGCCCAGCGCAGGCCGCCGGCTGTTTTATGGAGCCGCCACCGGCGACATTGCCCGGGGCGGTGCGCTATCGCAACGCGCACGGACAGGGCTGGGATGGCCACGGCGCCATGCCGGACTGGCTGCAGCGGGCGGTCAACGCCGGGCAGAGCGTGGAGCATTTCCGCGTCGGGCGGACCGGGTGATGTGAAATAATGTGCGGATGGCTACTCGATCTTCCCCACGCCGTGCAGCGGCGGATTCCCTTCCCGACGACTATGTTGCCTGGCTTGGCCAACTGAAGGAGGAAGTCCAGCAGGCGCGGCTACGTACGTCGCTGGCGGTCAACCGGGAACTGCTCTTGCTGTACTGGCGCATCGGAGGCTCGATCCTGCAACGGCAAAAAGCGGGGGGTGGGGCAAAAAGGTGGTTAATCGGCTAGCGAACGACCTTCGCCAGGCCTTCCCAGACATGGCTGGCTTCTCCCCGCGCAATTTGATGTACATGCGGGCGTTCGCCGAGGCCTGGCCGCACGAGGCAATTGTGCAACAGGCTGTTGCACAATTGCCCTGGGGCCACAACCTCAAGCTCTTGGAGATGCTAAGCGATGCGGAGACGCGCGCTTGGTATGCCCGCGCCGCGGTCGAGCATGGCTGGAGCCGCAATGTACTCGTTCACCAGATCGAGACGCGGCTGCACGAACGACAAGGCGCCGCCTTGTCGAATTTCCACCGCACCTTGCCAGCCCAGCAATCCGAATTGGCGCAGCAGTTACTGAAGGACCCCTATCAGTTCGACTTCTTGACCCTTGGCGCGACGGCACGCGAGCGCGAGCTGGAGCGAACCCTGCTGGCTCATCTGAAGGATTTTCTGGTGGAGCTCGGCGTCGGCTTCGCCTTCGTCGGTAGTCAGTACCATCTGAGCGTCGGCGGCCAGGACTACTACCTCGATCTGCTCTTCTATCACCTGAAACTCCGCTGTTTCATCGTGGTTGAGCTAAAGATGGATGAGTTCAAGCCAGAGTACGCCGGCAAGATGAACTTCTACCTGTCCGTCGCCGACGAGCAACTCCGGCAGGCATCGGATGGTCACACTATTGGCCTCATCCTCTGCAAGAGTAAAAACGGGCTGATCGTTGAGTACGCACTGCGCGAGTCCGCGAAGCCAATCGGCGTTGCCGAGTATGTGGTACGCCTAACGGAAACCCTTCCAGACAGTCTTCTCGGCATCTTGCCAACGGCACAGCAATTGGAGTCATCGCTCGATGATGAGGAGTAGGGCTTTCTCGGATGCCTTATTTCCCATACATTGATAACATTATCAATGTACCGGAAAATGGTGCCTTCACGATTCCATGGGTTGAGCAGGGCACTTTTTGGCGGGATTGTCCGTTTCGGTGCGGAAACTGTCACGTCTCACAGTTAGTGGGTTTTGTCTCCCAGTACCTGGGTCCAGTCCTGGCGAACACAGGGACCCGTGCGATCCGAGCCGTGTGAAAAGGCGTACGATCAGGAGGTGATCGAACGCTAGGTTTGTCCGTGCCTGAGCGTGTAACGTCTCCCCAGCCGAGTGCTCCTGCCATGATCCTGTATCACACTGACCCTGATTCCCCAGTCGTCGAGATTTCCGTCGAAGGCAAAGTCACTGACCGCGAGCTGCGCGAAGCCATCGAGCGCATGCGAGGGGATTTCGAACTGAACGGCAAGACCCGCGTGCTCGAACGCTTCGAGCATTTCACCGGTATCGAGCCAAAGGCGCTGTGGACCGACCTGACGCTCGGCGTTCCCTTGGCCCGCAAAATCACGCGCGCCGCCGTGGTGGCCGACGCGGGATGGATCCACGCGTCGATGCATCTGGCGCGGTTCTTTACGAAGGCTGAAATCAAGGCGTTCCACGTCAACGAGCTGGATCAGGCGCGCGCCTGGATCAACGCCTGAGCGCCGCCCGGCGAATCTCGTATCGTCTCAGGCCATCGCCGAGTAGGGCCAGCCCGCATTGGCAGTGCGCCGCCTCCGCGTGCCCACTCGCCTGAAGGCCGCGCGAATGGTAGGGGTCGAGGAAGCGGCGTAGGGCGTCCGGATAACTTTTACTTGCCTTTTTGCAAATTTTGCACAAAAATGCCGAAATTCGATACACCTGCGAATTACGTCCAAAGCCCGCGCAAGCGGGCTTTTTGCTTTGGCTTGGGCCTAATCGCTACGCGTAGTCGCCTTTCGGGTCCTCCGGCATCGTCCACTTGAAGCTCTCGTCCTTTTGGAGAGCCGGCGGTTCCGGCGGCGGCGAAGTTGGTTGTGGCGCTGTTCTCGAAAGCTTGTGAGAAGACTTGAACGAGTGCTTCCTCGTTGTGCCTGTCGACTCATACCTGAGCGCAATTGACATGGTGCTCCCCGGTGAGTGAATCAGAAATTCCCGGGTGCGAAACATTGCAGAGGGGTATGGATCTTGACCATACACCTATTTTGGACAGTTCGTTGTAATCAATCATGGCCCCCGAGGGAATGTCCCTTCGGGAGCCCCCTCACGCATGCCGCCCGCCGGTGGCGTTCCCCCGAACACTGCGAAAAACGCGGTAGGCGRCATGACGTGAGGGTGCAAAGAGCAGCCCAACTGGCCTGACCGCCGATAAGCCGCGAGATGGGCCCGCGCCACCCCAACCCTGTCTCCTCCACTCACCCCGTGGTGGATTGCCCGGCTTCCCGCCGGGCTATTTTCTTCCGCGTCGCCTGCATTATTCCCGCCTATGAAAACGTCCGGCCAACTCGCCATCGCCTACCGCGCGGCGGCAGACCTGGTCCGGTACGAGCGGAATGCGCGCACGCACAGCGCCGCCCAGGTCGAGCAGCTCAAGGCCTCGCTGCGGCGGTTCGGCTGGACCAACCCGGCGTTGGTCGCTGGTGACGACCTGCTGGCCGGCCACGGCCGGCTCGAAGCGGCCACGCAGCTGTGGGCCGCCGGCGAGTCCATCCGCCACTGCCCGGTCGCGGGTGAAGTGCCCACGGGCGACCTGTCGCACCTGTCGGCGGATGAGCGGCGCGCGTACATCCTGGCGGACAACAAGCTGGCCGAGAACGCCGGCTGGGATGTCGACCTGCTGGCGATCGAGCTAGCGGACCTGCGCGACGCGGATTTCGACCTGTCAGTGATCGGCTTTGACGCGGGCGATCTGGCCGAGCTGCTGGATCCGCCGCGACCGAGCTCACCCGGCGCCGGCGCGGGCTCGTTGGCCGAGCGCTTCATGGTCGCGCCATTCAGCACGCTCAATGCGCGCGACGCCGCCTGGCAGGATCGCAAGCGCGGCTGGCTGGCGCTGGGCATCCAGTCCGAGCTGGGCCGCGACGCACCGGCCTACGCTGGGGCGTCAGACCACCAGAAGGCGGATCGCGGCGCGCCGGCGCAGCACCGCACCAGCATCTTCGACCCGGTCCTGTGCGAGCTGGCGTACCGCTGGTTCTGCCCGGCCGACGGCCTAGTGCTGGACCCGTTCGCGGGCGGCAGCGTGCGCGGCATCGTCTCGGCGCGGCTGGGGCGCCAGTACATCGGCATGGATCTGCGGGCCGAGCAGGTGGCGGCCAATCGCGGGCAGCTCGATCTGCTGCGTGCCGATGACCCGGCGCCGGCCTGGCACGTGGGTGACAGCCGCAAGATCGGCCAGCACCTGGCGGACGTCGAGGCTGATTTCGTGTTCTCGTGCCCGCCCTATGCTGACTTGGAACGCTATTCGGACGACCCAGCCGACTTGTCCACGATGGACTATCCGGCCTTCGTGAAATTTAGTTCGCAGCCTGCAAACGCTTGTCCAGTAAGGGCTGGCGCAGAATCGACTGAGATCATCTGGCGTGTTGACACATTCACTTTCGCAACGGTGACAGATTTAATACGGTCTACGCTTAAGGCGGCCGACGATCGACCATCGATCGGACTCCTGTTATGCAAGGAGAATAATCGGCTGGTACGCCGAGTACGCGTTGCGCGGCATGGTGAAGCCAATGGGCGTCGCTGGATCGGCGGTCGACGGATTGAGCATGATGAAGCCGAGGCCCGGGCTGCTTCGGCCCCACTCGTGCCAGAGGCGGTAGCTAGCGGTATTGCTCGCAGTCGGAGAGGATGGCGCCGGCCTCGCCGTCGAGGGTGGGGTTGACCAGTTTCTTCATGCTACGATTCCCCGTCCAGGGTGGAGGTCGACATGACAATCGAAAGCTACCAGGGCTACACCGTACGCGGCTTTGCAAAGCAGCTTGGCGACGGATCCTTCGAGGCATCCGGTGCAGTTGCGAAGGACGGTAGCATCGAGGAAGGATCGGATCCCTTGGGGTACTACCCCTCGTTTGAGCGTGCTGCGGCAGCCGGGATCGCCTGGGCGAAGGCCTGGGTGGACGCGTACAGTTGAGCCTGGCACGATTCCGATCCGCCGGGCAGGGGAGCAGGCATGAGCGAACGGATGCGCTGGATCACTGAGGAGTACCGCAGCATGTATGTCCACGCGATCGCCTTTGAGATCGCGGAGATGCGCCGAATGGAACCGCCTCCAGGGCAAAAGTGGGGCTACATGATTGCCATCCGCTACACGGCTGACCGGGACGACGACATGATCTACGGGCCGGCAGGCGACCGCAGCGACTACATCACCCGAGCGGCGGCGGAGCAGGCCGCGCTCTATTATGGCAAGCGGGCAATCGACATCATTCAAGATCTGGACTAACACGCTCATGCTACGATTCCTTTATCAAACCAGAGGAGTTGAAAATGCCAAATTCCTTCTCGATACATTCGCCGAAGCCGTCCGACGATGGGGAGCGGGTGTACTTCACCATCGAGGCGGATGGAGCCAAAAGTAAAGGCTATATTTCGCGCTCGGCTCTTGATGAACTGGCCGGTGGCCATATTGGCGACCTCGGGGAGGTCTTCGACAAGCATCGAGATCGGATCAAGGAAGCAGCCCACCTTAAGTGGTTGGTGAATCCATCGCTCGATCCCATCGTGCTCAGTAGCGACGATTTTTGAGTGGCTCAATATAGCCTCCTGAACTCCACCACGTGGATCAAGCCTTCCGCGATCGTGTCTCGCGAAGCGCAACATAGTCGGGCGTGAAGCCGTCGCGCCTCGTTGACGTCATTAATGTAGCCGTGAGTTCGGAGGAAAGCGATCCGCGGCAACTACTGGTTCTCATGCGGTGGATTCGAGCCGCTGCGAACAATAGTCGCGTTGCTCCGCCACAGTAGCCTGGGCTATCTCCGTTTCGCAGCCGAACGTTTCTACTACGTCGAACTGGCTCACCCGCCAACCCATAGTGAGGCGATAGGCACGGAGTCCGCTATCCATTTTGCGGACGGAACCGATGGAGTACACGTCGAGGCTTCCGCCGTGGCAGAGCGGAGACGCTTCGACGCCAGCGCTTCCCGAATTTGACACAAGGCCTCAAAAAAGTTTGTCGCTGTGGCGTCGATCACTTGACCGCGGAAGCAGGCGCGCAAGCGGCAGGTAGCGTACTTACCGCGGGCTTCGAATTGAATGGTCTCGTTGGCCTGGCCCCCAAGAAGCATGGCATGCCTGTGGCTAATTCAGTGGAGGGCCTCATGGCGCGCGCTACCAGCAACGTTTAGCTTCACAGGGTCGGACCGTAGCAATCGCGGCCGGTCCGGCGCCTATCGATTTCCGCAGGCGCGCGGGCCACTGCTTAGGCCTATGCATGATCGAGCAAGGGTCGTTCAAGTCCTTCGCCATGGTGGCAGGCCGTTGGGCAATGCGATGGCCGGTGCTGAGTGACAGCACTCCCGTATGGGTACCTAACCTATTCGACCTTGAGCGTACCTTTCATATTTGGGTGCAGCGTGCAGGCGTAGGGGAACTCGCCGGCCTTGTGCGCAATATATCGCCACGACCCGCCAGCAACGATGTTGTGTGAGTCGAACACCCCAGGCGCAGTGACGGTGTGGGGATAGGGATCTTTGTTGACCCACACAATTGTATCGCCTCGCTTGACGCTAATGGCGTCGGGCGCAAACTTCGCGCCTTGGATCATCACCGTGTGTCTTGCTGTCTTCTCGGCTGCGATTGCGCTTGGACCGACGCAGAGCAAGCTCCACGCAACGAACAGCGCAACCGCCAGCAGATGTTTTCGCTCCCGTCCATCGCATCGGGAGGGTAGGTGGTGCATGGACGTCATTCTCATGCCGAGAATTACTTGTCGAGCGATGATTGGATCTTCTTTGCATGCTCCAGGTGTCCGATAAACGCGGGGCGCACAGCAACCAGCAGCGCCTTTAGCTCATCGTTCTGCGCATTGGGAATGAGCGTCTTGTCGAGTGCATCAATCACTTGTTCGTGATACGTGACTTCGTGGTCGATATATGCCTTATCGAAGCTCGAGCCCTTGAGGCCTTTCAGAGACTTCACGTTCTCGTCGCCGCCAGACTGCAAGCTCTCACTCGTTGGATTCTTCTCCGGAGTGACCTTTAGCTTCTTGACCAGCGCCACAGCCTGTTTATTCACACCGGTATGGTCGGTGACCATCTGTTTTCCGAAAGCCTTCACGTCGCGAGAGTGACCGTCCTTCTCCGCAAGTTTTCCCGCATCAATGTCGACTTGGTTTGCAGTAACGACGATCGCGGCAATTTGCGCGTCGTTGGGTGTTTGGGCTGTGGCACCAACCGCGACGAGTGCCAAGATGGCACCTAGAGTTATGGAGATGTTCTTCATTGCTCTGCTCCTCAGCGGGAGTTAGCCATGCATTCTTGCCCTGCATGGCAGTGGGCTTAGGTGCCGACCCCTGCGTGGGTTTAGTGAAGCCCCCCAGAAGTGGGTATTCGCTAAAGCTGCTACGGCAGCACCTTGAATATAGGCTACAAAAAGCCATTTTCATGGCAGCGGAAGCGCGCCATATAGGTAAAAATTGCTTGAGGCGGCGTCGGAAACACAGCGCCGGGTGGCAAATTTAGCTGCAATGCACCTACACGTGCGACCTCCGGTTGTCGCGCTTCAGGTGGATTCAATTACCCAGCGCAGAACACGAATGGGCGTGCCGAGAATGGCGCATTGCTGTGGCAGGGCGGCTATTTTTGCAGTGTGTGCGAGCGTGAACCCCTTGACGCTGGAGCAGCGAAAGCCTGATGAGTTGCTTGGCCTGCTGAACTTGCCGGCCATCATCTAAGAAAGCCCGGCTCCCTATAACGTCGAGATATCCTCCCGCGCCTTGGCCTCGCCATAGTCAAGCGCAGCCTCGCTCGTGGGAAAGAGATAGGTGCCATCAATGAGTTCGTATGACTCCACTATCTGGAAGTTCGGCCTCACAGGACGCCCATCGGTACGGATGATCGAATAGTGCACAGCGTATCCGAGTACTTCGGCTGGCCGCCAGGGGTCGGGCTTTTGCTCGGCCTGGATCGAAAGTCGATGGTCACCGACATTTAGATCTCGATGCATGGCTACCTCCTGGTTATTTGATCGATTTAGACTGAACGATCCGGATCCGTCAGTGAGCGGGCCGGAGAGCCTCGGAGGGGCGCGGCGGCGCCGGTCGTAATCCATATGTGCGCGGGTTCCGGCGACGCGTCTGTCCGGTGCCGGACACTACCGAAGCCTGGAACGCCCTGCCGAGAGCGCAAGGCGCGCGGGCATCGTCCGGATCGCACTGCGAACTGCCATCGCGGCAGCGTTACTGGAGCTACGCGCCCCGGCTACAACGGCGCTACGTAGGTAACAGCAGCAGTGCCAGAGATACGACGACTTTCGCCGACCTCAATGGCTGAGGCGCGATTGCCCAGGCGCATGCCGAAGGCATCCGCAAGCTCGCATCCGCGTTCCGCGGGCTCTACGACAGCATGCCGGGGGCGCAGAGCGCAATGCGGATGCGGTCTTCCGTATCACTGGGGCGGCCCGCTTTGAGAGCGCACTAAGAATGCTGAAGGAGATCCTGCGCAATCGTGTGCGATGCAAGGAGGTCGTGGCCGCCTCCGGGGGCTGGAACTGCATTGCCAGCACGCCCGCCTCGTGCGGCGAAGGACAAAAGCGGTTCAGGAAGAATCCGTAGCTTGCCGCAGCGACCGTCTCACGCGGTTCCGCACGGGAAACGATGCCGTCGTGACGCCCACGGCGCCAGCGGCGCGCCTGGATCCGCCCCGTGTGCGGCGTCAGCCTTAAGCACCATCCGCCATGGCAATCGCCTTCGACTGCGGTCTGTCCGCAACGCTACTTCCGCTCGCGCCTCCGTTAGCAGGGCCCACTGCGAAATGGGCTTTCACCTGTTCGCTTCAATGGCATTTGAGTGATTATATGAGCACTTTGTCTGCCCCGACGGACCGCGGTGGGGGGCGGCTCGGGTGAATCTCGCCACTGCCCGCGCAGGCATGCCGGTCCGCAATGCATGCCCGTTAGCGTACCGACATTGCGTCAGATCCGGATTAGTATCGCAGCGGATGGCAGCGCGCCAAAGTGTTCGGAACGGCGCGCGAAGGCACGGTTGGCGGCGCCCCCTCGGATCGAGACGCCCGGCGCACCTTGTTGCCGCCTGAAAATAATCCAGTCTGGAAGATTGCCCGCAAACCCGCGGGCGGTTCAAGTCAGCAACGTGGAAGGAACCGTCATGAAATACGCACAACTAATTGTCTCAGCATTGATGACACTCGCCGTCATAGCATGTACAGGGCCGGCCGGACCACAAGGTGCAACGGGCAATACCGGTAACACCGGATACGTCGGCGCGACAGGGCGCACCGGGGCAACAGGTGACACCGGCGCAACAGGTGACACCGGCGCAACAGGATACACCGGCGCAACAGGCGATACCGGTGCCACGGGGTACACGGGCGCTACCGGCAGCACAGGGGCTACCGGAAACACGGGAGCAAGGGGTAACGCCGGCACGCCCGGCGCCAGAGGCGTCGCGACAGACGGTACCGTGGTCATCGTGCCGCGCTGAAGGCCGCTAAGCCGATCACGGATCGGGCTCAGGTAAGTCGATGCCCGCGCCGGGGCGCCCGGCGCGGAGCAGAGCAAACATCTTCGATATCGACAAGGCATTTATGCATTTTTCCCACGCACCTCCAGCTCCGACACCGCATCCGTTAGCACCTGCAAGGCGTCGGCCCGAACAACCCGACGAGGCCCGCAAAACCGCCCAACCCGGTCAATTTAATYCGCAGAGCAAGCAGATAGYGGATCTTAGCGACGATACCTTCACGCAGTAGCTCCGTACTGGATTTTCACCAAGGCGCTATAGCGCGTGTAAGCGGCCAACAAGCGAATTAGGGTTTCTCCACGCCGCCGTGGCGTTTCCTCCCCAGGCCTACCAATTGTTCCGGCACCTTGGGCAACAACTTTTCGGGCACGACAGTGCCCGGTTAATCGAGGCACAACATGGCACTGAGTTTTCTCAACCCGAGCCGCAGCTACGATGCAGCCAAGCACTGTGTGGTTCTTGGGCTACGACAACGCACGCGAAGTCGCATTCTTGTCAACGCCGCAGTGCTCGCGAATCTTGACCCGGCAATGGGCCCAGCCGAGCCCGAAGTGCTGGCGGCCTTCGACCGGCACCACGACCAGATCCTCGAACTCGCCAGGAACCGCTACGTCATCGGGCGCCAGAACATGTACATGCTCTCCTGAAACGGTGYATTGCGGAGACGATGGTGCCCGACATAGAAACGATCGCCAAAGTTTCGGCCGATGAGTCGGCCAATGGCTCGGCAGGATTCTGGCTCGGCAAGCTCGGCCCGGGACTGATCACCGGCGCCGCCGACGATGATCCAAGCGGTATCGCCACCTATTCACAGGCGGGCGCGCAGTTCGGCTTTAGCATGCTGTGGACGGTGCTCTTCACCTATCCGCTGATGGTCGGCATCCAGGTAGTCAGCGCGAGGATTGGGCGAGTGAGCGGCCACGGGCTGGCCACCAACATCCGGCGGCACTATCCGGCGTGGCTGCTCTACGGCGTGGTCAGCCTCGTGCTGGTGGCCAATACGATCAACATCGCGGCAGATGTCTCGGCCATGGGCGAAGCACTGAGGCTCATCGTCGGTGGCTCCGCACAGCTCTACGCGGTGGCGTTCGGCCTGGTTTCCCTTCTGTTGCAGCTATTCATCCCCTACCGGCGCTACGTCCGCTTGCTGAAGTGGCTCACGCTCGCCTTGCTGGCCTACGTGGCCACGGTATTCGTCGTGCATATCCCYTGGCCGCAGGTCATGGCAAAAACACTGGCGCCGCGCATGTCCTGGAAGCCCGAATACATTACCACCGTGGTGGCGCTCTTCGGCACCACCATCAGCCCCTACCTATTCTTCTGGCAGGCGTCGCAGGAAGTCGAGGACCAACTGGCCGATACACGGGCGCGGCCGTTGATAGAAGCGCCCGCGCAAGCCGGCCCCAACCTCAGGCGCATCAAGATCGATACCTGCATCGGCATGGCCTTCTCGAACCTGGTTGCCTTCTTCATCATCCTGACCACGGCGGTTACGCTCAACCTGCATGGCGTGAACGATATCCAAACGTCGGCGCAGGCGGCACTGGCGCTGCGCCCGATTGCTGGCGAGTTTGCCTTCATGCTGTTCAGCGCCGGCATCATTGGTACTGGCCTGCTGGCGATCCCTGTGCTGGGCGGCTCGTCCGCCTATGCCATGGCGGGTGCCTTCAAATGGCGAAACAGCCTAGAGCGCACGCCGATGCAAGCCAAGCGATTCTACGGCATCATCGCTATCTCGATCGCGATCGGCGTCGGGCTGGGCTTCACAAAGATCGACCCGATCAAGGCGCTCTACTGGAGCGCGGTGATTAACGGCGTGGTCTCCGTGCCGATCATGGCCGTGATGATGCTGATGGCCGCACGAACCGACATCATGGGCCAGTTCGTCATCGGCAGGAGCCTGAAGGTGCTGGGCTGGCTGGCCACCCTGATGATGGCTGCAGCCGTGAGCGCCATGTTCCTGACGATGCGCGCATAACGCGCAGCGGGAGGCGYGCCCTTACGCCCTTCCGTCTAGACCGTCTTCGGCCTCGTCACCTTCGTGCCTTCCAGTGTGACGCCGGCCATCAGCCCGCTGTTGGCAGAGCCCGGTACACAGCCACCAGTTGGTTGATGTCGAAGCCGCTTCGCAAACGAAAATGGGCAAGCGTCTGTGCGGCGGCTTCTGCGGCGTCGATGAATTCAAGGGCCTGCCCCATCGACTTTTCTGCCAGGATTATCCTGGATTGGAAAGTAGACAAATCCTTTGCGACTGCCTGCAGAATTTGCTCAGCGTGGTCGCGTAGTGCCGGCGGGTTCATAGTCGCCGACGCCGGCAATTGCCTACCCGCAAACGCTTCCCACTGTGCCAGGATGGTCTCCAGGTCGTGGAGAATGAATTCAGCGATTCGCAGTTTTGCCATGGGGATCCGGAGTGGTTCGTTGCCGATGTGACATGCTCAAATCGCTCGTAAGTGGTTCGGCCTTTGGGGAAGTATTGCCGCAGCAGACCATTTGTGTTCTCGTCAGTCCCGCGCTGCCACGGGCTTTGTGGGTCGTAGAAGTAGATTGCCAGACCTGTATCGAGCTGTAAGTGCGCATGTGGGGCCATCTCTGCGCCCTGATCCCACGTCAGCGATTTACGTAGATGTTCGGGCAGCTGGACGTCCAGGCCCGGTAATCAGTTCTTTCTCGATACATGCTGCCGGTCCTGGAAGATCAGGTCGGCGTTCCTCCTCTGGACGTCCGACATGCTGTCGTACAGGTCCAGGAACGCGGGCGTGAGCTTCCTGATGCCATCCGCATGCGCATCGGCTATCTCTCCATAGGACTTTAGGTCACCGACCGCTGTCATGCTGCCGGCTCCATCGACGCGCACCAGCCGCAGCGAATCCATCTTGCTCGCGTTGTCTCGTATTACCTGTGCGACCTTCCGCCACTGGACTTCCTGGGAGCGCGTAATCTGGAGCTTGGTATGCAGGTCACCGATGTGCGTGTCGATGCGGTCGTGCCTGGCGATCTTCAGCACATGCGCCGAGTCGTGGGCGTCCGTGGCGGTAATGGCTCCGGCCGGACCGGCTAGTGCAAGCACGGAAAGAAGCGCAACAGAGGGCAGGACGAATGTGGTCGCCGGCTGGAATGAGCGTAGTGAGCTTCATGGGTGATCTCAGTGGCAGTTCGATGATCTCGCCGCGCCCTTCGCGGGTTGGCGGTACGATCGCGTACCATTTGTATGCGGAACGCCGGCCAGTGTCTGTCCGGCACCGGACAGGGAACGAGGCGTCGCCGCGGGAGAGCGCCCGGCGCATTGCCTGGCGCCTTTCCCATGCTTGTCCACTATCGTACAGACGGCATGGCGATCGGGGAGGGCGGTGTGGATGGAGGCTGGCGGGCTGCGCATGCCGCTTACTGGCCGTGGTCCCCGTGATAGGGTCCATACAGCCGACAAGGGATATGTAGGGCTGTGGAGGCGATAGCGCGGCTCCATCGGCGCCCCGCTCTTGCCGCGTCGCCCGCATACGTTCCCACTCCACAGATGAGGCATCACATCCTACTTGGCGCCGGCGCTGCCGTCAGCGTGTTTGTCGATCCCTTGCTGGACGCGATATTCATCGTGCCGGCCGTCCAAGGACGAGCAGATTACGCAGGACATCTGGACACTCGAGAACCCGGCGATCCTGGAGCAACTCGGCAGGGCCGGCCGATCCGTGTCGCATCTGATCAAGTACTCTGAAAGAGGACACCGCCGGAACTGGCTGATTCGAGCCATCCAATCCCGCACCGCTCGGCCTCGCGGACTTCGCGGTGATAACGTAGCTGCCGAGCATRATCAGCGGCGACTGATTCCACGCTGAATCGCGGGCTGGCGTGCACTGCCGGCGGTGAGTGACCAGTCAGTGTCGTCACGTGTGGTGCTGATCTGTTCATGGGCGTTCGCGGCTGCGCTGGGAGCGGCCGGGTCACTCGCGCGGGGAAGTTCATTTCCAGCGATTCGTCCATGGCCCTCTGGTAGGTCTGGCCTTGCGTCGTCGCGGGAAATTTTGGCGGAGCTGGYCGGCGGTTTCGCACCGAGAAGCTAATCTTTTGCATGATAGATCCTGTCTAAATGGACGTCGATCCTGACCAGGATACTGACGTCGATCCGCCGGAAGGTCGCTACGATGGTGGACACGGATACCTCCTTTCGGCATTTGTCTTTCCGCATGGCCATATCCGGTGATCCGCCTTGTGTTTCCGTACGCTGTCGTACCGCATTTGCACGGCCTCTGGCATACGCTTGATTCGCATACGGACACTGGAGACCAAAATGCTAAGGCGAAATTTCATTCTGATTGCGACCGGATCGGTGGCGGCAATTGGCATTACCCTGCCAGGTTGCACAACGACGGGGACAGCTTCCGGGGGTAGCCAGGCGGCAGACCGACGCACGATCGACACCGGCATCGACTCGACCCTCACGCGCCTCTACAGCGCTGCCAACGGCTCGCACGAGTTGGTCGGCAAGTCTCGCGGCGTGCTGGTATTTCCTTCGGTGATCGCGGCCGGGTTCTGGTTTGGCGGCCAGTACGGGGAGGGCGCCTTGCGGGTTGGCGGCAGCACCGTGGGCTACTACAGCACCGCCACTGCCTCGTTCGGGCCGCAGATCGGAGCTCAGTCGAAGGCGCTTGTTTTCCTGTTCATGACACCTGACTCCCTAGAGCGGTTCACGAGTAGCGAGGGCTGGGCCGTGGGCGGCGATGCATCCGTCGCGGTGTTGAAGGTGGGCGCAAACGGCAATATCGATAGCAATACAGCTACCGCGCCTGTCACGGCATTCGTCCTTACCAACAGCGGGCTGATGGCCGGTGTCACACTGGAGGGCACGAAGGTGACGCGGCTCAAGACCGTCTAGCCGGTAGGGGGATTTTACACGCCCAAGGTCAGGAACATGGCGCCTACGGCTGCCGGGTGGCCAGCCAGCCCGGCACCTTCAGCTCCTTGCCGATGACGAACGGTCCCATGATGTCGGCCCGTGCGGCCATCAGCACCATCGCCGCCACGATCGGGGCGGAAACCATGCTGTTGATCACCGCGCTCCAGTAGAGAGCCTTGTTCAGATCGATCGCTAAAGCCCGGCCCGATGCCGACCGCGGTCGAGATGGCGATGATGACCACGTAGACCTTCCTCGCCATGTCGACGTGAGGATGGGCATGCCGAAGGTCGGCGATGCCTTGTCGGTGCGGGCAGCGGGATTGACCACATCGTTGGCGCCGACCACCGGCGCCACGTCGGCGTCGGTAAACTCGGAATTGACATCGTCGAGCTGGAAGATCATGTCGCAGGGCACGCCGGCCTCCGCCAGCAGTACGTCCGTCTGGCCTGGCATGCGCCCGGCCAGCGGGTGCACGGCGAACTTCACCGACACGCCTGCGCCTTGCATCAGCTTCACGAATTCGTACAGCTTCTGCTGCCCCTGCCCCTGCCCCTGCCCCTGCGCCGCGGCCAGGCCCGTAGCCGGCCACGTTGATGACCTTGCGGGCATAGCGCAAATAGATGCTGGTATCGCCCGCATTGACCGGTTCAAGCTGCCTTTGACGGCGCCGTGATTCTGGTGGACGATCACGCTGAAATTGGCGAACAGCACATTGCACGTGGCTTCGACCGTCTTCTCTCCGGGCCCCGGTAGTAAGTGCTTTTTCGTCCTCGCGGATTTGGGGCGGACATGTGAAGCGACGCGTCTCGCTTTGGGCAGCCGCACTGCGCCGTAGAGCGGCCCAATGCAGTTGGGCAGACGATGCGCGCTACGGGCGAGAGTGTCGGTACGCAGTCGTACTGGCTTGTGGGCACGATGTAACCACCGGGCTTCAGCAAGTCATCGACAGTCATGAACATGCCGAAGAAGATCGACAAAATTCGTATCCGGGCCGATACTGTGCCATGCACTCCTGATTGAGTCCGATCGCAATTTCGACAGGCGTTACCGGCACCCGTACGGTAGCGTACCGACAATGGTCCCATGACGATGTAGCCTATACGGGCGGTATCAGCCTGCCATGAGCCGCTCTCCGTTTGCCGACGCCAGCGGCAGCAAACTTGCCGCTATGCGCGCGCGCCCTCAATAGCTGCCGCCGATCATTGCCGGCGCTAACGTGCCGGAGTTCCCCATGCAACATTCCGTTGAGTATCGCGGCTTCGAAATCTGGATTGACATGGTTGGAAGTTCCCAGGACATATTCGAGGCCTGGTACTGCCTGCGCAGTTCGCTGCCACCGGCCTTTCCAGCGCTGGCCGAGTACCGAGTAAAGGTGCACGGCGGCCCATTTACGCGCCGCTGGGCAGTCCTGGCGGGCGAACTGGCGGGAAGGTCCGCGGTCGACAGCCTTCTTTCCAGGGCTCAGTGTCCGCGGATGTGAGCAACTGTGCGATCCTGCCCGCGCCGAGGGCGCGGAGTCATCGTCAGGCTGGAGGATATCCGTGAGCTCAGATTTCCCAAGGGAGCCCTGTGGGACCGGTCTGGATGCATTGCGCTGATCGGCGGATCTTCCCGGATTACATGCGTTAGTCGATCCACCCGCCAGCGGTGATGGGCCTGCAGGTCTAAGTTTTAACCCACGACAGTATCGCTCTGGGAGAGGATGGCCAGACGCATCGACCTGTCGAGCAGGTGGCCGGTCTGCGTGCGATTCACGGCCTGGTGGTGATTCCCCTGTCGGTTGCAAACGAGACGGCGCCCGGTGCCTCGGACTGACCGTGCGGGCGGACGCCTCTTGCAGTCTGCAAGCGCGTCTTCGACGCTCGCTTGCGCTTCCTTGGTAATGCGCCGCAGGTGCGCGTTGTCATGAAATCTCTCGACGTAGATCTTGTCGATGTCTTCCGTACCGGATGGCCTCACGGCGAACCAGCCTCTCTCGGCAATGACCTTCAGTCCGCCGATCGGCGCGTCGTTGCCGGGCGCTCGGATGAGGACACGCTGAATGCGCTCGTCGGCGAGCTCCGTGCATTTCACCTGCTGCGGCGAGAGCATCGGCAGCACCTTCCTCTGCGCTATCGTTGCGGCCGTCTCGACCCGGGTGGCCACAGAGCTGCGCAGCTCATGGGTGAGCTTGCGAAAGATCTCGCCAGGTTCGCGCCCGGAGCGCGCCGTGATTTCGGCCGAGAGCAGGCCTGCCGCGCGGCCGTCCTTGTCGGTTGTCCATACAGAACCGTCAAGGCGCAGGAAGGAGGCACCCGCGCTCTCTTCACAGCAGAATCTCAGGCTCGCATTGCACAGCCCATCGGTGAACCACTTGAAACCGACAGGGACCTCAGAAAGACTCCGGCCCAGCGCTCGGCGACCCGATCGATCATCTGGCTGCCGACAACGGTCTTTCCCGCGCGAGCTTCGCGCGCCAGCTTGCGCGTTTCCCGGCGCGGTATTCGTAGATCGCTTAGCTGATGGCTAGCATGTGCCACTCGTTGAAGCTTCTTTCCAAGGAAGAGCCCTGATGGCGAGAAGCGCCGAATATCACGCGTCGCCAGGCTTCGGCAGGATCGGGCATGCCGGTGTAGCAGGCCGTGACGAGCCGGGGAATATCCACCGGGATCGCCCTTGGCGCCGGCTTGCCGGCCAGAGGACTGACGATCATGACGGCGTCTTCGGTGTCGTGGATTCGGTGGAACCGTATGCCGCGGCATGACGGGACGCCCGTGCCTGCTCAAAGAGCTCGACCCATCTGGCATAGTTCCGGGCGATACGGGAAACGGCTTCCTGCCCTGTCATTTCCCCGGTCTCGTAGCTGACGATGGCGTCCCAGAACGTGGTGCGCCCAACCGCGAATCCAATCATGCCAGGCACTGACGCGGCGGTTTCCAGCCATTCCGTTACCCTGGCCTCTTCGGCGCCGCGTCCCAGCACGATGCAGCCGACGTCATCCCGTGCGTTGCGCCGCACGGTCTCCACCAGTTGCTCGTAATCCTCGCGCCAGTCGAGCCCTTCGATCTTCCAGATATCCGGTTCGATGCCGGCATCCTGCAGGGTACGGATCGCCTGGCGCATTAGGCCGGGGCGGGTGCGCCGGTCATAGGCATCCTTGTCCATCCCGACCCGCTCCATCTGCGCCATCGTGGCCGGCACCAGCAGTTCGAACATGAGGCGCTGCCCGGCACGCCGGCAGTAGTCTGCAAGCTGCCTCAGGCGCGTTGTTTGCCGGAGATTGAGCGCGGCGTCGTTATCCGGGTTATAGCGCACCAGAGCCTTTGCGAAAGTCGGCCTGAACGCTTCAATGTGCTCCGCGAATGCTTCGCCATACTCGAACTCGAATTCAGCCGGGCCACTCTTCTCGACAGAGAGCGCGGTCACGTAGCCGCCCTCCGTCGCGTCATGAAGAATGCCGGCGCCGAATTCCTCATCGACCAGGATGCCGGCGCAAGATGCCGGCACCCCGTTGTCGACTGCATCCCGGAAGCCATCATAGATGATCTGCTTGCTGCTGGTCACCCTATCGCGCTCCGCAGGTGTCAGCGGAGGATGGAAGCGGAACAGGTCGGCCACGTAGGACTGGCGATGATCGAACGGTAGCAGGTAAAGCGGTGAGTTGTAGCCGGATTTCATAATTGTCTCTCCCCAAACCAGCGATGGCGCCGGATCCATGCGGTGACGACGCCGTCGTGTTGAGTTGCGCCGCCCCGTTGATTCCTCCTGGCACAGGCCGGTGCCAGGTTTGTGCTGGGCAACTCCCGGCGGCGGTCCGGCCTGCATGCGCGGGTCGTGGCGGATCCCGTCACTGAGGTGCGCCCGGCGCAGGCCGCTTACGAGCTACAGCACCTCCATCCGGGCCACGAGCGGGAGGCGGCTTCTTTCACTACGCRCTCCATTCAATCCGCAACGATGCCAGGGACTGAGGCTGAAGGGCCACCTCGATCAAGGTCGTTTCGCCGTCGAGCGAGAAGGCATGTGCTTCGTCGGTGAGTGCCGCTGCCGCACTGATCCGGTCGATATCTTCGGCGCCCAAGTACTCCGGTTCTCCCAGGGCTTGCCACGCTGCCCGCGGGTTGCAATGATCCGCATCGATGCGCGCGATCGTTACCCGACGCGGACTCCGCCCGGCCGCTCCTGACAACCTGATCTGTGCCGTCTCGCTTCGGATGGCGTGCCGGGGCATTGCCTGGTTGAGCAACAACAGGCTGGAGGAAGGACGGCAGCCGGGACTGAGACTCCCTGCCCAGACGGCGACCGTTTCATGCTTGCCGACGATGGGAAGATGGCTCGGGCCAAGGCGTTGCATCAACTGAAATGCCCGGTAGGCAGGTTTGGCGATGCCATGCAGCGTCAGCAAGCCGAAACCGCCATGAAAGGGCGCATTCGGCAAGGCGTTCTCCTCGAAGATATCGGAGAACGTCCAATAGCCATACGCATCCACAAGACCGTCCACGCTCAAGGCAATCCGGACCGCGAGCGCGGCGCCGAACGCCTCGTCGTGCAGCGGATCGCGCTGCTTCGGTGTGATGTTCCATTCGGTATATAGGAGAGGGCGGCCGCGCGCCTGCGCGTTTGCCTGGAGGGCCCGCTCCCGCATGAGGTCTGCCGGGGCATGTTCCAGTTGGGAAATCGTGTCTGCTGCATCGAACTGGGAAGATGCATCCGTGGCGTAGTAGTGCGTGCTGACGAAGTCGGCCGCAAGCGCATTCTGCTCGCAATAGCCGATGAAGTCGTCGATCCACGCATTTTGTGCGGTAGCGGGACCGCCGACCTGCAGGCGCTCATCGATATGCTTGATGGCATGGACCGTGGCCTGGTAGAGCCTGAAGTAGGCTTGCTGGCCGCCAGTCCAGAACAGGCGCAGGTTTGGCTCGTTCCAAACCTCGAACAGCCATAGGGAAACCTCCTCGATACCGTAGCGCGCGACCCAGTGGCTCACCAGTTTCCGGATCAGTTGCTCCCACTCCCGGTAGTCTCTTGGCGGCGTGATGTTGGCACGATAGTGAAACACGGTCTCCGTGCCCGACGCCAGGGCGGAGGGCATGAATGACAGTTCGACAATCGGCCTCATGCCGATCGACAGCAGAAAGTCGAATATCTGGTCGGCATTGAAAAAGGAGTAGAGCCATTGGCCGTCCCGGCAGACCACGGTGCTCATGTCGTCGCACAGGATGCCGTGGAAGCGGACGTGGCGAAAGCCCAGTTCGCGGTGTGCCCTGCGCAGTTGCTTCTGCCAGTCCGCGCGCAGTGCGACTGGGGCGTGGCAACTTCCCACCGTGTGTTGCCACGGATGCACGAGCGGGAGTGGTGTTGCGGCCAGATTGCAGCTGAAGGCAATTGCCATGGTGGGTGGGTGTGTAGGGATGATGCCATGTGCGGAGCGGAACCCGGGCGTGGCGCCGACGCCGGGGGCGTCACCACGGCGTCGTTTCCCACACAGAATTGCGTGAGGCAGCCGCTGCGGCACGATACAGATACCTCGCGACCGGTTGTTGTCCTTCACCGTACGAAGCTGGTGTGCCGGCAATGTCGGTCCCGCCCACGGAGCCGGTCTCGGGCACCTGTATCGCCTTCTTGCCTCTATGTATAGTTCGCGCTCTGTACACGTGCCGTCCGGGGGCGTACAGTCCGGGACGTTTATTTTCGGAGGAGCCCTGAAACATAGGGGCGGCAGACTCACGCGCTAGTACGGGTGAGCGGAGACGTCGCCGGCGGACGACTCAAGCCAGTAGCCCGGATGGCCCTAGTACAACATCCCGTAAATAGCTTGAATAAATAATCGCCTCGGATATCATGGCGGGATGAGTCGAGGCCGCCATGCAACGCCAGTGAAGTTGGCGAAGAAAGAAAGACAGGAACTGTTATCGCTGATCGAGCGCAAGAC
>NZ_JBFTND010000077.1:0-63969 GCF_056397305.1 Cupriavidus sp. 05N40 | reverse complement strand
CGCTGAAGCTGTGCAATTGGTGGGACCTGGATGGCGTCAGCGAGCTGGCGCGCGAGCAATTTCCAACCGGTCATGGCATCCACGCCACGCCTTCCGAGATTGCAGTCACGCAATGGGCTTTTCCCGACACCATCAAATCGGCCAGCTACACGCCGCAGATTGCCGCCTCGGGCCCGATCCGCGAGGCGCTCGACTTTCGCGCGCGCTACCCGGACGGACGAATGGGTTCCGACCCTGCTCAGGCGACGCCGGAAAAAGGCGCTGAACTGGTGAAGATGGCGGCGGCGAGCCTGGCAAGGGAGCTGGATGCCTTTAGCCGTGAGCCGCTACCGGACTGACTCGTCACGACGACAAGGCATCCTGGCGCGTTGCGCGGGGATGCCGGCTTTACCGATATCCGTTTCCGTGGCGAGCGCACCCGCATGTTCCTGACGGTTGTTGCGCGCCGGCCACTCTGCCGATTGCCGGGAGACCAGGCTGCATCTTTCGATGCGTGAGGTCGATCGGCAACCCCTGCGCTACCTTCGTGAGGTCCTCGCCGTGGCCCGGTTCTGTCGGGCCGTGCGCGTGCGCCAGCGCATGAGCCAGCGCGATTCGCGCTGGCGACCGGCGCGCCGGGCCTGAGCCCGGCGAATCCCCTCGTCATAGAAAGAGAAAGCATGGCACGGCGCCGCTCGCGCCGTGCCATGCAATCACGCCACTTCAACGATCAGTTCGATTTCCAGGCAGGCGCCGAGCGGAAGCTGCGGTACGCCGAACGCGCTGCGCGCGTGCTGGCCGCGCGTGCCAAACACCTCGGCGAACAGTTCACTGGCGCCGTTGGTCACCAGGTGCTGCTCGGTGAAGTCGGCAGTCGAATGGACGAGGCTCGTCAGCTTGACGATCCGCACGATCGCATCGAGATCGCCGGTGGCGGCATGCAGCGTGGCGAGCAAGTCGATGGCGACCAGGCGTGCCGCCGCGATACCGTCGGCGGTGCGCAGGTCGTCGCCGAAGCGGCCGGTGCGAACCTGGCCATCGAGGCGAGACAGATGGCCGGACAAATGGATCAGGTTGCCGGATCGCACGCTTGGCACGTAGGCCGCCGCCGGGCCGGAAGCCTTGGGCAGTTCGATGCCGAGCTGCGCGAGCTTGTCGTAGACTCCCGGCGCCGGCGCGAATGCCGGACCCTCCGGCTTCAGGCGCATGCCGGGCTTGAGATGCTTCCACGGCAGGTCCGCCGGATCCGCCATGAACGGACCGGGCGCACGCACCACGGCAATGTCTTCCGCGATCGCGGCGAAGTCGGCGCGGAAATGCACCGAGCTTTTGTTCACGAGGATCTTCATCTGCGCCGGTTCGATGCCGACCGCGCGGTACATGTTGCGGTCTAGCAGTTGTGCCTTGGTCGAGCTGACGGCGACGAGCACGCCGTCGATCCGCAGTCGCGCCATCGGCCCCATGTCGGCAGCCTTGCCATGCATCATCGGCCCACCGTAGACGAACTTGCCATCGGACAGCGCTTCGACCTCGAAGGTCGCCCGCAGCGGGGCATCCTCGCGCACCTGCGGGCAGCCCCCAAGCGCGATATCGAGCTTCGCGCCGACACCGGCCTGGTGCGCGGCCGCGGCCGCGGCGGGATCGCAGATGATGCCGATCGCGGCGTCCTGCGCGCCAGCCTTGAGAAGCGCGCGCAGCATGCCCATGGTGTTGCCATCGCCGCCGACGCCGGGGTTGTCCTGCGTGTCCGCGAGGATCACCGGCCGCACGGCCTGTTGCGCGATCCGCATGGCACGCTGCACAGCCGCATCCGGCTCCTCGAACTGCACGGCCCACTGGCTCTCGGGCTCGCAGATGCGCGCGAACAGTGTGTCGACGGCCTGCTCGATGCGCGCCTTGTCGAATCCGTAGCCCCAAACCACGGGGCCGCACTCGGCGAAGTCGGCCGCGGGAAAGCCCGGGGTGAACGACAGCGACAGCACGCCTTGCTGCTCCAGTTCTTCGAGCAAGGCGTAGATGCCTTGGGCGGGCTGCATCTCCGTGGACATGCTGTTGACCGGGATCAGGAACGGCACGCGCCGTGCCACCAGATGCGCGCGCGTCTGCCGCGTGCTCAGTTCCAGCAGCAGTTCGGCCGCGCGCTTGCCCGTGGCCGCCATGTCCACGTGCGGGTAGGTGCGGTATGCCACCGCGCCATCCGCGAGGGCGAGCATCTGCCCGGTGACGTTGGCGTGCAGGTCCAGCGAGACAACGATCTTCATGTCGGGGCCCGCCACGGCACGGATGCGCGCCAGCAATTCCCCCTCGCCATCGTCGAGGTGCCGGGCCACCATGGCGCCATGCAGGTCGAGATAGATCGCGTCGTACGAGGCTGTCCTTGCCGCCTCCACGATCTCGCCTGCGATGCGCTCGTAGGCATCGGCCGCGACGTGGGCCGAGGCGCCGGCGGCCGCCCAGATCACCGGCGTGACGGTGTGACCGTACTCGCGCATGTGGTGGATGAAGCCGCTGATCGGCACATTCACCGTCAGCAGGTCATAGATCGCTTCGCCGCGGACCATGGCGGGGAAATCCTCGCCACGGACGAAACTCTCGTAGGTGGCCATGGTTGGCGCGAACGTATTGGTTTCGTGCTGGAAACCGGCTATTAGGATATTCAAGGGAGACCTTCCTGGATCGGAGTGCTGGAACGAAGCAATGCCCATGGCGACGCCGGGACTGGCGCCGCCATGGGCATTGCCGTGACGGAGGAAACTATTGCGGCGTCAGCTTGATCGAGTGGGCCAGCTTCCTGAACTTCTGAGTCTCGTCGACGTAGAACGCCGCGGAGGCCTCGAGTGTCTGCGGCTTCATCGGCTGCACGCCGGAGAGCTCAAGCGCCTTGATCAGTTCGGCGGAGCGCAGCGCCTGCTGCGATGCTTCCAGCAACAGGCGCGCGCGTTCTGCGGGGATGCCGGTCCTGCCCATGACCCCCAGCCAGATCGAATAGACGAACTCGGACTTGCGCGCGACGCTGGTTTCGGAGATCGCTGGCACATCGGGCAAGGTTCGCATGCGCTGCGTGTCCAGCACCGCGACGGCCTTGATCTTGTGTGCCTCGAGCAACTGGGTGGAGGCACCGAGGTTCGGCAGGATCGTCATGTCGATCTGGCGGCCGGTCAGGTCCGCCAGCATCGGCGTGGCGCCCTTGTACGGCACCTGCAGCATCCTGGCGCCGGTCAGCTGCGCCATGTACTCGGCGACGATGTGGTACATGGTCCCGTAGCCCGGATTGCCGAAGGTCAGGCTCGGGCTGCCCGGCTGCCTGCCGGCCGCAATGATCTGTTCGAGTGAGTTGTACGGCAGGTCGCTGCGAACCATGACCACGAGCGGGTGGATCGAGACCGGGGCCAGCAGCGCCAGTTCCTCCGACTTGTACCTGGCGCTGGCGAGCGCCAGCGGCGTCAGGATGGCTTCGTTGGGCGAACCCATGATCAGCGTGTAGCCATCGGCCGGGCGGCTCAGCAGCCGCTGCACCGCCAGCGCGCCGCCGGCGCCGGGCAGGTTTTCGATGACCACGGGCTGGCCGAGCACCTTGGCCATGGTTGGCTGCATGGCCCGCGCAAGCACGTCGGCGGGTCCCCCCGGCGGGAATGCGACCAGCATCGATACCGGCTTGGTGGGAAACGCGTCGGCGGCGGACGCCGGCGCACTGGCCAGCGCAATCCCCAGGAGGGCGGCACTAAGCGCCACCCAGTGTCTGAGGGGGGATAGTCCTTGGTCTTGCATGTCGTCCTCGGCTCTCTTATTGGCATCGCGCGCATGACGCGAATTGGTTGGTGAGGACCATTGTTGGCTGTAATATTCGTTCGAGCAACAGCAATTAATCAGACAAATCGTTGCTATATGGGCAACGGAACGCGGACGGCACACCATGCGAGAAATCAATCAGAAGCGGCTGAAGTACTTTCATGAGGTGCTGGTGCACCGCTCGATCCGTGGCGCCGCGGAAGCGCTCAATACGGCGCCCTCGGTCATCACGCGGCAGGTCGCCTTGCTAGAGGAGGAAATCGGCCTCACGCTGTTCGAGAGGCGGGCGCGCGGCGTGGTTCCCACCGACGCCGCCGAGCATCTGCTCGAGTACTGGCGCGCTTGCCAGGCCCATCAGGAGCAGCTTGCCGAGCGCTTGCGCGCGATCGAGTCCATGGATGCCGGCATGGTCCGGATCGTCGTGAGCGAGGGGTTTATCGACGGCCTTACCGAGCAGATCGTTGCCCCGTTCTGCAAAGCGCATCCGAAACTATCGGTCGAACTCGATGCACAGCCCGCGAGCGATCTGAACAATGCGGTGATCGAGGACACGGCGCACATCGGCCTTGCCTACAATCCCGAACCCGATCCGCTGCTCCATTTTGTGATGAGCGCGCCGGCGCCGGCCAAGCTCATGGTGAGGGCCGGGCATCCACTGACCCGGATCGCCGCTCCGCTGCATCTAAGCCAGATACTCGACTTTCCGCTGGCACTGATGCCGCCCGGCTACGGCGTCGAGCGGCTGGTGGAAATGCTCGAGTACGCCGAGCACGTGAAGCTGCGCCCCTCGCTGCGCAGCAACTCGGTGACGGCGCTCAAGCGCTTCGTGCGATCGACCGATGGCGTGACATTCATCGGCGCGGGACTGGCCGCGGCCAACGAAATCGAGGCAGGCCAGATGGTCGCGCTCGAACTCGCGCACCCACTCTGCCAGACGGCACAGGTGAGGCTGTTCGTGCGCCAGGGACGGCCGCTGTCGGTGGCGGCCAACCGCTTGCTGACGGAAATCGAGAAGAACTTCTCCGTGTTCCTGGATCGGCCGGCCAGCGTGTGAGCCTTGTTCGCTCGATCCAGGCGGAACACTGCTGAGCGATCGGGGCAAGCACCGCACGCAAGTATTCGCGCTGGGGGATGTCGCCCTCGATGCGATGCAAGGCTTCCGGATGCTGCCGCATGTACGCAGTTTGAGTTTTGAGCTGGTGGGTGACGCCGAAGGAAACCCATGCAAGGATTGGTGGCACTTCACCCTGTGCTTCCGCGATGCCGGGCTCGACTTTCCTTGCGTATTCAGCGGCGTTTAAATCAGCCATAAATATATTGATACGCCGCATCCGCCTTCTGGCTGATTCTGTGCGCCCGCATCCGGCCTAAGCTGGTTCGCACTCATGCCTCTTATCGCGAATCCACGCAGAGCAGGAAGGGACAACAGATGGCCAAGACGATCTCTGTTCTATGTGTGCATGGCGTCGGTCATGGCGACGCCGATCCGGACCTGCAAGGTGGCTGGACCAGCGCGATACACGACGGACTGGTAGCGTGGAACCCGGCGCTGGATGGCGCCGTCACCTGCGACTTTCTACTGTACGACTCGCTTTTCGAAAAGGCGCCTCAGAATCCGGTCGCCTACGCAAAAGCCTTTGCCGGCCTGTTGGAAAGCGGCGTCGTCCACGGCATCGGTGACCTGTTCACGCGCGACCGTGGCCTGTTCGACATCCCCGAAACGCTGCGTTGGACCGCCGGCATGACAGCGCAGTGGGTGAGTGACGAGCAACTCAGAGCCGACGCGCGCGATAGCGTCCTCGCAAAGCTAAAGGCGGGCAGCTATGACGTCGTTTGTGCCCATAGCCTGGGATCGCTGATCTGCTATGACGCCTTCATCAGGAATCCGGCCGCGGTAAAGGACATGTACTTCGTCTCCTTTGGCTCGCAGATTGGCAATCCCTTTGTGCGCGACATTTTCGCCGGACGAATCGTGGCGTTGCCCCAGGCCACTACGTGGTTCCATCTGTTCAACCCGGACGATCACGTGCTGACCGCCGATATCCGCCTCTCCGCGGAGAACTTCGAGGAAATCGGGACGAAGTTCGACATCCCCAACGACGTGCTCAACCATAGTGCCATCTGGTACCTGGGGCATCAGAACACGCGCGCGACGGTGTGGCGAAACATCTCCGGCGCCAAGGTGGCCAGGACACTGGCCCGTGGCGGGAAGGAGTATCGCAGCCTCAGCGTCAAACCGACTCGCCGTGCCTTGCTGATCGGCATCAACGACTACCCGGACCCCGCCAACCGGCTCGAAGGTTGCGTCAATGACGTATTCCTGATGAGTGCCGTGCTGCAGGAATGCGGCCTGGCCGCGGAAGACATTCGCATCGTCCTGAACGAGCGTGCCACGGCGGCGTCGATCCTCGATCGGCTCAAGTGGCTGCTGGATGGCATCAAGGCCGGGGATGAGCGCGTGCTTTTCTACTCCGGGCATGGCGCGCAGATGCCGGTCTACGGGCCCAGTGACGAGGTCGACCACATGGACGAATGCCTGGTTCCCTACGATTTCGACTGGACCCCCCAGCACGCCGTCACCGACAAGCAGTTCGCGGAGCTCTACAGCCAGATTCCTTACGATGCCTACTTCGCCGCCATCTTCGACTGCTGCCACGCCGGCGGCATGACCCGCGAAGGCGGACGCCGGGTGCGAGGCCTCACGCCGCCCGACGACATCCGCCACCGTGCGCTGCGCTGGAACCCCAGTCTTCAGGTGTGGGAGGACCGTCCGTTGCCAAGTCCAAATCCGTCGCTGACGGACAGCAGGCAGGGGGTCGACTTCCTCGGCTCCGACGGCGCCACCTATCGGATGGGGCGGGCGATCCGCCTGCGCACGCTGCCCCAGAAGACCTATGACAGCGTGCGCAGCAAGCTCAAACACCACGGCCCATACCTTCCCGTCCTCATGGAAGCTTGCCAGGAGAGCCAGCTCTCCTACGAGTATCGCGACGGCGCGCAATCCTATGGCGCATTTACCTTCTGCCTTGCGGCCAGCCTCCGGGCTGCCCGCGCCAAGAACAAGAATCCGACTTTCACGCAACTCATGGACGATGTGAGTACCCGGCTCGCCGTCATGAAATATGACCAGACGCCAAATCTGCTTGGTGCGAAAGATATCCTGGGGAGCAAGGTGCCATGGACCAGGCCGGCCAGCCCGCCGCGCGGAAAGAGAAAGCCGTAGGGCTGTGCCGGGCCGGGGATTTGTGGATTCGCAGATGGGGAGCGCGCCGGCATGAAGGCACTGTCAACCTCCGCGTTCGGCGCCCACGCAAAAAAAAGGACCGCGGCCGCGGTCCCCGGGAAAAAGCTGATCCCAAAGGGGGTCAGAAGGATCAGTTCCTCCAATATCGACTTCTTTGATCGAGATGACCAGGTGGTGATTTGCTTGAGGTCAAGAATGTGTCGAGTCTGGCCGGACGGCCTCAATATGCACTCAATGCTCCGCGTGTGGCCGGGACGTGGAAGACCGAGACGGCGTCGCTCATCCGCTCCGCCTGTTCCTCCAGCGATTGCGCTGCGGCTGCGGATTCTTCCACCAATGCAGCGTTCTGCTGGGTAACACGCTGTGTCGCATCAATGTGCCGGCACTGCGGGCCCTTGCCAGTAACCTGCCGTCGCTGCACAACAATATCCTGCGCCTGCTCTCCACCGAGGTGCAGCGCGACCACCGGATGCTCTCGACGCTTGGCGTGATGAGCGCGGAGGAGCGGCTGATCTGCTTCCTGCTTGATTTGTCGGTCCGCCTGTCGGCGCGCGGCTTTGCGTCGAGCGAGTTCCGGCTGCGCATGACGCGCGAGGAGATCGGGCGCTATCTCGGCCTGCAGCTGGAAACCGTCAGTCGACTGTTCTCGCGGCTCTCCGATGCCGGCCTGATCGAAATTCGCCATCGCAGCGTGAAGTTGCTCGACGCCACGGCGCTGCACGCGATCTATGCCCGGACAATCGCGGAGGCTCCGGCCGAGCGCTGAGGGAACGCCGCCCAGGCGCAGCAATGGCTGGACGACGCGCACCGCGCCACTCGGCTGTTTGATATCCGCTCCGCGCAGGAATTTGCCCATCGCGCATCGTGTTCGACGACGACGGTGAAATCTCGGCCTCTCTCTTGTCGCCGCACCAACCCGGCCCCCATTTCCCCGGTGCTGTCCTATAATGGTTGACACTACAATCATTGATTGGGCAACAAAAATGATATCGCAGCCTCACCCGCCGCATAGCAGCGGGCAAGTGCTACCGTTCCGGGAGTCCCTCCTGGCGATGCTGGGCATCGCGTTCGTGGTGATGCTGGTGGCGCTCGACCAGACCGTGGTCGGTACCGCGCTGCCTACCGTGGTGGCGGAACTGCAGGGATTCGAGTACTACGCCTGGGTGGCTACGGCTTACCTGCTGTTCTCGGTGATCACGGTGCCGATCTTCGGGCGGCTGGGTGACTACTACGGCCGCAAGCCATTCGTCATGGCGTCGATCGTGGTGTTCACGGCGGCCTCGGTGCTGTGCGGGATGGCGCCGAGCATGCTGTTCCTGGTGCTGGCGCGCGGCCTGCAGGGCATCGGCGGAGGCATGCTGGTGGGCACGGCCTTTGCGTGCATTCCCGATCTGTTTCCCGATTCCCATGTGCGCCTGCGCTGGCAGGTAATGATGAGCGCGGCGTTCGGCATTGCCAACGCGGTGGGGCCGTCGCTCGGCGGCTTGCTGACCGAGGCCTACGGCTGGCGCGCGGTGTTTTATGTGAACCTGCCGGTGGGCGTGCTGGGCTTGCTGTTTGCCTGGCGCTATCTGCCGCACCTGCGCCAGCAGGCGCATGCGGGTGCGATCAAGGTGGACTGGCTGGGCGCGGCGCTGATCGGCGCGGGCCTTGGCGGCCTGCAACTGTGCGTGGAACTGATGCCGGAGCGCGGCTTTGGCTGGTTGACAGGGGGGCTGCTGGTGGCGTCGGTGTGCGCGCTGGTGGGACTGTGGCAATGGGAGCGCCGTGCGCCGAACCCGATCCTGCCGCTGGAGATGTTCCGCAATCCTGGCCTGGCGCCCTTGTTCGTGCTCGCGGTGTTCGTGGGTTTCACGATGTTCTCGCTGCTGCTCTACGCGCCGCTGCTGTTCCAGGGGGGCTTCGGCTATTCGCCGAAGGAGGCGGGCGTGCTGGTGACGCCGCTGGTCGTGTGCATCACCCTGGGCAGTATCCTGAATGGCCGTATCATCACGCGCATCCGCCAGCCCAACAATATGCTGTATGCCGGCTTCGCGATGCTGGCGCTGGCCTGCCTCGGGCTGTCGCAGGCCACGCGCGGGATGCCGCACCAGCTGTTGCTCGGCATCATGCTGGTGGGCGGATTCGGGCTGGGCTTCATCATGCCGAATCTGACCGTGTTCGCGCAGCAGACGGCGGGGCGCGAGCATCTAGGCATCGCCACGGCCATGCTGCAGTCGCTGCGCATGGTGGGTGGCATGGTGGGCACGGCCATCGTCGGGACGCTGGTCACGCGCAGCTACATCAGCGGTGTGCGCGATGCGCTGCAAGGCGCCGGTGCCGGCGAATGGCAGGCGCGCATGGCGGACCCGCAGATCCTGATCGACCGCGCCGGGCAGTCCAGCCTCGTGGCGCAATTGCAGGCGGCCGGCCACAATGGCGCCTTGCTGCTGGAGCAGGCCAGGCTGTCGCTGGTCGGCGCGATCCATATCGGGCTGGCGCTGGCGGCGGTGATTGCCGTGGTTGGCCTGTGGCGCTCGCGCCGCGTGCCGCCCGTGAAGCTGGAGCGCGCCGTGAAGCAGCAGGTCATGGCCGCGGAATGATTTTGCCCTGGGCCGTCCGGGGAACGCCCCGGATCATGCCGGGGTGCCGGACAGGTCCGATGGTTTGTGAAGCCGCCGTGCGCACGCAACGCGCGGCGGGCCCAGACGGGAGAGTGGATTGGAACTGGAGCGACAAAGCCTGGCTGTGCTACAGCAGTTCGGGCGGACTTACCGGGCCTATGCGGCCGCGTTCGAGCAACGCATCGGGCACCCCTTGCCGCGCTGGCGCATTCTCTACGCCTTGCACGGCCATGCCGGTCCGATCGCGCAGAAGCCGCTGGCCGATCGCGTGGGCATGGATCCGGGCGCGCTCACGCGCCAGCTCAAGGCCCTGCAGGAGCTGGGCTGGGTGGAGCGCAACACTAGCGAACGCGACAACCGCGTGACCAACGTCACGCTGTCGGCATTGGGCCTGAGCATCGTGGAGCAGGCGCTGCCGCAGCGCGCGTCCTTCCTGCAGGACGTGCTGGAGAACGTTTCCGAGACCACCATGCGCAATCTGTCCAAAGGCCTCGAGCAACTCGAGTCGGGCATCGCCCTTGCCGTGCAGCGCGGCGCCCAGGACAAGGCCGACGCGGCCTGACGACGGCTACCCCGCCGTGGCGCCGAACAGTCGCGCCACCGCCTGCGGGTTGGACGGAAAGTAGATGTGCGTATAAGAAGCGGTCAGCGCGCCATGCCGGAACACCGGCTCGCCACGCGAGCCATCGCGTGGCACGGTCGCATGACAGTACGGCGCCAGCGGCGTCTGCGCGCTGGAGTAATGGAAGGTATGGCCGCGCACCGTGCCTTCCGGGAGCGCCAGCCACTGGTGCCCCAGCGCGGCCAGCCGCGCTTGCATGGCGACCGTGCCGGGCAGCAGGCCCGCCAGGCTGTGCGCTTGCCCGGCCTTGTCCACCAGCGTGTCGAACAACATCATCATGCCGCCGCACTCGGCCAGCATCGGCAACCCGTTTGCGTGGGCGGCGCGCAGCGAGGCCAGCATGCCGCCGTTGGCCGCGAGGCGCGCCGCGTGCAGTTCGGGATAGCCGCCGGGCAGCCAAAGCGCGTCGCAGGCAGGCAGGGCTTCATCCGCCAGCGGCGAGAAGAAGACCAGGCGGGCGCCCAGCCCCTGCAAGGTGTCGAGATTGGCGGGATAGAGGAAGCGGCAGGCTGCGTCGCGGGCCACGGCGATGGTCCTGCCAGCCAGCAAGGGCGGCAGCGGTGGCAGCGGTGGTGCGGCTGCAATCCCGACGGCCGCCGGCAAGGCGGCGATCGGCTGCCCGGCCAGTGCGTCGGCCAGCCGGTCGAGGCGGGCGGGAAGATCGGGAAGCTCGTCGGCGGCATGCAAGCCGAGGTGACGTTCCGGCAACGAGGCATCCTTGTCGCGCGCCAGCCCGCCAGCCCAGCCGATATGCGCCGGCAGGCTCTCGCGCAGCATCTCGGCATGCCGTGCGGAGGCCACGCCATTGGCCAGCACCTGCATGGAAACCAGCGGCTGGCCATAGCCCGCCAGCCCGAAGGCCAGCGCGCCGAAGGTCTGCGCCATCGCGCCGGCCTGGATCACGCTGAGCACAGGCAGCCCGAAATGACGCGCAATATCCGCGCTGCTCGGCGTACCGTCGTGCAAGCCCATCACGCCTTCCACGAGTATCAGGTCCGCCTCTCGCGCAGCCTGCGCCAGGCGCGCCGCGGCGTCCTCGGCGCCGGTCATCCACAGGTCGAGCGAGTGAACCGGCGCGCCGCTTGCAGCCGCCAGTATCGACGGGTCCAGGTAGTCGGGGCCACTCTTGAAGACGCGGACCTTGCGGCCCTGGCGGCGGTGCAGCCACGCCAGCGCGGCGGTGACCGTGGTCTTGCCTTGCCCCGAGGCCGGCGCCGCGACCAGCAGGGCTGGCACGCGCAGGCTGCCGGCGTCGGGGGATGGTTTGCCAGCGAAGGCGGGTGAGGGGGCAGACATGACGAGGGCCGTGAGGAAAATCGAAGGGCGGAGCGCGCATGCCGGGCACGTGCGTGGCCGGCATGCCGCGGCGCTGCGATTATAGCCACTCGGTATGGCTGGGCCCGTCGGCGTCGGCGTGCAGCGGCAGCACCAGGCCCTGCTGCGCGGCGAAGTCGAACAGCTCGCGCTCGTTGCTGGCTCCCAGCTTGTGCATGGCACTGTTCTTCTGGCGGCTGATGGTCTTCACGCTGCGGCACAGCTGTTCGGCGATGCCGGTGACGGAGTTGCCGCTGAGATAGAGGCGCAGGACCTCGGATTCCCGTACCGACAGATTGACGGCGCCGGCGCGGCCCGGCGCGTAGTGCGCGCCAGACTGATCCAGCACGCGCGCGGCGGATTCGCCGATGAAGCGCAGCCCGCGCTCGACGCGGATGATAGCGGTGACCAGTTCGTCCAGCTGGGAATCCTTGAGCAACAGGCCGTGGGCGCCGGTGTTGAGGATTGCGCGCAACACGAGCGGGTTGGTGATCATGGTGAGGACGACCACGCCCAGCGCCGGGTGATGGCGCCGCAGGCTGGCGAGCAGGCGGATGCCGTCACCCGCGTTGGCACAGGGCATGTGGTAATCGGTGACCACGATATCGGGGCGGAATACACGGGTGGCCTGAAGCAACTCGGCGGCGCCGCGCACGTCGGCGCAGATCTCCCATCCGGTCTGGCCCCGCAATTGGCACCTGACCGCCAGCGCGATGGCAGGATGGTCATCGGCAATCAGGATTTTCAATGGCATGGCAACGCTCCTGGGCGGGCGCGCGGTTTCCGCGCTGCGGGTGCCCAGGCAGAATAAGCGTCGCTTTCGGCATATGGCCTGAGACTATTCTCAATTTGGAGCCGAAAAGTCCGGGCTTGACGCTGGCCGGCCGCCAGCCGCCGGGGCATCCGGGGATGGCTTGCCAGGCGGCTTGCGCGCGTGTCAGGCCGCGTACGCGGTGCGGCTTTCCTGGGCCCGGTGGCGGCGGTCGATGGCGACGACCGGATCGTGGAGGACCGCGCTGCCAATCTCGAGGATGCCGCGCAAGGCGTTGCCTGTGCTGGCCCGCGCCGGCGCCCAGAAATGCAGGGCGGCCCATTCGGGAAAGCTGCTCGGCGGCGCCAGCAAGCGCGTCTTCTGGTTGCGGGTGACCAGCGGCACATTGAAGTCCAGCAGCGGACAGGTGCCGCCCGCCGCGAGCAGCAGCGCTACCTGGGTATGCCAGGATGGCACCACGGTTTCCCGGTAAGCCGGATCGTGGGCAAGCCGGTTCAGGAAACCGTGCAACGGGCTGCCCGGCTCGGTGTCTTCCTGCAGCAGGATCCATTCGTTCCTGCCTTCCGCTTCCTCGGGGCTGCCGGGCCGGATCACGCTGACCAGGCGGCGCGGCGTGGCCATGATGCTGTGCAATGCCACCTGGTCGGGCACGAAATGGCTGTCCACCACGAATGCGCAATCCAGTTCGCCGCTGTCCAGCTGGGCGGCAAGCGCGGCGTCGGCAAAGACCGGCCGCGTCATGAAGCGGTCTTCGGGAAACTGCTCGCACAGCGCGGTGAGGATTTCGGTGATGACCGGATCGCCGATCGAAGGCGAAAACCCGATCGAGATGCGCCGTTGCGGGCTGGCTGCTTCGGCGGCTGGCGTGGCGGGGCGCACCAGGTGGGACCATTTCGACAGGATCTGCCGTGCGGTCTGTTCCAGCCGCAGGGCGTGYGCGGTCGGTTCCAGCGTGCCGTTGCGGCGGATGAAGAGGGGGTCGCCGGTGATCTCGCGCAGCCGCGCGAGGCTGTAGGCAATGGTCGGAACCCGGCCTTGCGTGCAGGCGGCGACGGCGCTGAGGTCTCGATATTCCATCAGCAGAACGAAGACGTGCAAAAGCTTGGTGCTGACGTGCCGCATGGTAGCTTCTCCCGATTTGAAACTTGGTTTTTCTTTTTTAGTTTTTTCTTGTTCGTGATGTTGCCGTGGCCGGTCATGGCCCCGAGCCAGTACCGGGATGAAGCGGAGCCTGGGCCATATACGTTGCCTCTCCAGATGTCCCGGCGCATGCGGGATCCATGAAGAAGTGTTTCTCCAGAATGATGGCCCGGTATAAAGACCCGTTCGCTGAAAAAACTGCAGCCGACCCGGCTTGGCGAAGGGATCCTGTCGCCTGTTTTGCACGGGGCATGGAGCCCGGCAACCGGCGATCGAAATTTAGTTAATGCCAGACAAGATTAATACATAACTTTGAAACTTGCCAGGGGTCCTTTCGTTGGGATTATAAAAAATACATCATCTAATTCATGTTGTTCGGACATAGAGACAATAAAGAATGCATGTGTTCTGCGAATCATAACTGCGGGTCTCCTGGGTGCCGGTGGCGGCATAAAATAGCGCAAGGCTTTCATTATCCGGTTGTTTTTCATGCGCTTTCAGTGGCGATGGCGATGTCACTCCCGGTTCACTCCGCAATTCGGGAAAATAATTCGTCAATTAAGTTGAGATCGATTTTGTCATCGGATATTCACGCGTCCAGCCGCGAAGGGTGGATCTAAAAAGAACTGAATTCACTCGTGGAAAATGTTTAATTGCCTTCCGTTTCCGTAGTGTTATTCTTAAAGGTTTGCCCGGGTCAGGTGGGGCTGGGGCGATAGGGATGTGCCGGCGTCACGCCGGCGTGGTTCTCCAAATTGCTTAACTCGCGTCATGAACACACTGAATTGCCTTTTGCGGTGCGGGTGGTAACTTTGCGGCAGGGGTAGAACTGGCCACGCACGCGCCTGCCGGGCGCGAGCGGCCTTTGCTAGCGGAGGCAGGCAGTGAACAGACGATTCTCGGAGGAGCAGATCCGCGGCTACCTTGCGGAAGCGGCGACCGGCGTGCCGGTGCGCGAACTGTGCGCGCGCTATGGCTTCAGTGATGCGTCCTTCTACGGCTGGCGTATCAAGTACGCGCACGGCGCGGGAGGGGAAGCGCGGGGCGAAAGCCGCAAGCTGCGTGAGTTGCAGGAGGAAAACACCCGTCTTAAGAGTATGCTTGCCGATGCGCTGCTCAAGCTCGAGCTGCTGCGCAACCCCAATAACCGTGGCGGCAACAGCAAGGAACGAAGCTAAGTCCGGATCTTCCCGCCATGCACGATTGACGGCGCTGAGTGCTGGCGACCCATGAGCCAGGATCGTCAGGGATGGCGCGTAGCGCCCCCACTGTGGAGATGAGAAATGAGACGGGCTTCGATAGTCATGGCTGGCCTGCTGGGACTCTGGCTGCCTGGCAGCCAGCTTGCCACCGCCGCCGCGCTGGAGGTTCCCGCGCCGATGGTCGCGCCACCGCCGCCGCTGATGCTCGACCCCGCCACCGACAATGCCGGCCCGGCCGCCGACGGTACCCTGACGCCGGCCCAGCGCACGCACTGCCAGGCCTTGCTCGACCGGATCAACGGATTGCCCTCGGGCACGCAATGGTCCGCCGGCAAGTCCACGGTGACTTCCGCCGATGGCAGCACCCACCAGATGATCGAACGCCAGGCCGACCGCAAGAAGCTCAACGAAGCGTACCGGCAGGAATGTGCCCAGGAAAAACGCTGAGCGCCTTGCCTGTGCCTCCCTTGCCGTGCCTCATTTGCTGTCGCAGCGCTCCGGCGGAATCGTGACTTCCCCTACCGGCTGGTTGCCCTTGCCCTGGTAGCGGTAGTTCAGCGTGACACCCATGCGGCCGAGCACCGGCACGTCCGGGTTACGGCAGATGCCCTTTACCAGCACCGGCCCCGCACTGGCCATGAAGGCCACGGTGCCCTCGCGCGAGGCGTCGACCCCTACCAGGCTCAGGCGGAATACCACCCGCTTGCCGGGCGAAACGCTGCAGCCCTCCAGGCGGGTCGCGTTGTCGAGCGTGAAAGGTCCGGCACGCGTCAGTTCCTGGCATGCCGCGACGAGTTCGGCGTCCGCGCCACCGCCTGTCAGCCGCGTGACCCCGCTCATGCCGGTGCCTTTGCCCTCGACTGTGCCGAGCAAGAGCCTGGCCAGCTTGGAGAGCGATGCCGGCGTGTTCGCTTGCGCAGCGACTGCCGGTGCGAGTCCGGTGATCATCAGGAAGGCAAGTGGCGCCGCGCGGATGCGCGCGGCAAAAGGGGAGTCCCGCATACAGATAGATACCGGAAACCAGGTCGGGCGCCGTCGCGCGCAGAGGACCAGCGCTGGCTGGCGTCTTCTGCGTGCACTGAGGCATGGGCTGACCATAACCGCGATTGCGCGGGCAAGCTGTCGGTCTTTGTCCTACGCCGCCGGCGCGCGCACGGCCCCGCCACGCTGGTGCGGCGGCAGTGAAGCCTTGGCCGGCGAGGCATTCCGCCCGGCACCCGGCCCGGCGCCTTCCCAGGTGGGCGGATCGTCACGCGCTCGGGGTCTTCGTCAAGCACAGCGAGCAGCTCGACATAGCTTCTTCGGACGTGGCCATGCGTTCTCCAATTCCCCGGAATTGACACCAATGCAGTATAACCACGGCCCTTCTGCCGCTAACTCGGGTGTATCTGTGTTCTTTTGCGCTCCGGATCAAATTTTTTCGATGCGGTAGCGCGGCGCCCCATGCGCGCGTTGCTGCACGCAGCGGGGCGCAATGTCTGCCTTGCATGACATGTGGCTGGAAAGCGACGGCGGGCGCGCCCTGGCGGCTGTGTTATGCTGCATCGCAACAATGCAGACAGCAGGAGTCTTCATGGCCAAGAGCCTTTCGGCGGACTGGCATGCGCAACTCCGGCACATCAGCCGGGCGCAGCCGCAGTCCGTGCGCCAACTCAAGACATGGTTCGACCGTATCGCAACTCTTAACCCGGCGTCCCCCCGCCTGCGGGCGCGCTCGCCCGCTCCCTTGCGCCTGCCGTCGCGGCAGCCTCTGCCCGGCGAATGGACCGCTCACCACCACGACCTGGCGCCATTGCCGGGCGAACTGGTGCCGCACCTGCCGTACTGGCTTTATGTGCCTTCGCGCGGGGCACGCCGCCCCATGCCGCTGGTCGTGATGCTGCATGGCTGCCGGCAGACGCCGGAAGACCTGGCCGCCGGAACCCGCATGAACGCGCTGGCCGAGCGCGAGGGCTTCATCGTGGCCTATCCGCAGCAGCCGCTGCGGCGCCAGATGCAGCGCTGCTGGCAATGGTTCGACCTGGGCGCCACGGAAGGCGGCCGCGAGGCGCAGGCGCTGTCGGTGCTGATCGATGCACTGGTGACGCGGCCCGACGTGCGCGCCGACCAGGTCTACCTGGCCGGCTTGTCCGCTGGCGCCAGCATGGCGGCGGTCRTGGCGTTGCGCTATCCCGGCAAGATCGCCGCCGTGGGCCTGCACTCCGGGGTGGTAGTCGGCGCCGGGCATACCCCGCACGACGGCCTGCGTGCCATGCTGCATGGCAGCAGCGTCGACCCGGCGATGCTGCTGGATGCCGCCGGCGCCATGCCGGGCGGACCCAGGATGCCCGCCATCATCCTGCACGGCATGGCCGACGATGCGGTGAATCCGGTCAACGCACGTCTGCTGGCGCGGCAATTCCTGGCCTACAACGGCATGACCGAACGCGTGGACGACCGCATGAACGGCGACGCGAAGCGGCACCCGGACCATGCCGGAGTGCCGCCCGCCGATGCGGCGGGTACCGGCGCCGCCGTTGCGCGCGTCGATCCGCCTTCCGCGGCCCTGCCTGCCGGCGACTACCTCGAGGCCAGCTTCGGCGTGTGGAACCGCGAGATGGTGGAAGTGTGCGAGATTGCCGGTCTCAGTCACGCGTGGAGCGGCGGTGACGGCGACTTTGCCTATCACTCGCCGGTCGGGCCCGACGCCAGCGCGCTGATGTGGAAATTCTTCAGGCAGCATCGCCGCTGAGGTGGCGGCCGCAAGGCAAATAAAAAGGGCCGCACAGCCAAGTGCGGCCCTTTTGCCTTTCCGGAGCGGGACAGCTGGTTCAGGCCAGCGAGCGATCCTTGACGAACAGCGCCGTCACCATGCCCAGTGCGCACAGCGCCACCACGTAGTAGGCGGGCGCGAGCGGGTCGTTCTTGAGCATCAGCGTGACGATCATCGGAGTCAGGCCGCCGAAGATCGCGTACGACAGGTTGTACGAAAACGACAGGCCCGAGAAGCGCACCTGCGCCGGGAAGGCCTTGACCAGCACGAACGGCACCGCGCCGATGGTGCCGACGAAGAAGCCGGCCACGGCATACAGCGGGATCAGCAGGTCGGGGCGCGTGTGCAGGACGCTATAGAAGATATAGGAGCTGACCGCCAGCAGCAGTCCGCCGACGAACAGCGTCACGCGGGCGCCGATCTTGTCTGCCATCAGCCCTGCCACCACGCAGCCCACGGTCAGGCACAGCGTGGCCACGCTGTTGGCCACCAGCGCGGTGCGCGCGTCGAAGCCGTAGATCTTCTGCAGGAAGGTCGGGGTCATCAGGATCACCACCACGATGCCGGCCGACAGCATCCACGTCAGCAGCATCGATACAGCAACCGCGCCACGGTGGTCGCGCACCACCGCCTTGAGCGGCATTTCCGCGGCAAGCGCCTTGCGCTTCTGCAGTTCGGCGAACACCGGCGTCTCGTGCAGCCAGCGGCGCAGGTACATCGAGCCGATGCCGAACACGCCGCCGAGCAGGAACGGCACGCGCCAGCCCCAGTCGGTGAGTTCAGCCGGCGTGAAGATGCTGTTGATGGCGGTGGCCACCAGCGAACCCAGCAGGATGCCGGCGGTCAGCCCGGCGGTCAGCGTGCCGCAGGCGTAGCCGGTGCGGCGCGCCGGTACGTGCTCGGAGACGAAGACCCAGGCGCCGGGCACTTCGCCGCCCACGGCCGCGCCCTGCATCACGCGCAGCAGCAGCAGCGCCACGGGCGCCAGCAGGCCGATCGCGTGGTAGGTCGGCAGCAGGCCCATCAGCAGCGTCGGCACCGACATCAGCAGGATGGAAAGCGTGAACATCTTCTTGCGGCCGAGCAGGTCGCCGAAGTGCGCCATGATGATGCCGCCCAGCGGGCGGGCCAGGTACCCCGCGGCGAAAATGCCGAAGGTCTGCAGCTGGCGCAGCCAGTCCGGCACCGAGGGCGGGAAGAACAGCTGCCCGATGACGGTGGCGAAGAAGACGAAGATGATGAAGTCGTAGAACTCGAGCGCGCCCCCGAGGGCGGCGAGGGCAAGCGTCTTGTAATCCTGTCCGGTCAGGGGGCGCGCCGGGATGCTGCGCGCGTCGTCTGCTCCGGCAGTACTGCTGATGGTCGACATGAGGAGACTCGCATGGAAAAAGTTCGCATGCGAAGCGCACAACACGGTTGACGTGGAGGGATCTGGCCGGAGGGTTACAGCGCGGGAGAAGCAGGCACGAAGTGGCGGATAAGCCGCTGGCTTGCGACAAGACGCTTCGCAAAGACGGAACAATACCAGATTGGCGCGGGCCCGGCCGGCACCAGCCCAGTTGAATGGATTATTTGCAGTCCTGAAATCGCCTTGAGATTAGTTTGAATGCCTTTGCTTTGCCCCGAACCGTTGCCATAATGTGGGTAAAAAGTGAAATCAGGGCCACAAAGTGGCCGATTCGCCGGATAGCCGCATAATAAAAGCGCATCTTCTTGCGTTGGCGGCAGGCGAATTCCGCGTGCGCAGCGTGCGCGGCTTTTCGGCAGCCCGGAAATAACGGGATTTCGGGTGAGGGTGTTTCGGGGTCGAATTCTTCAGGATCACATGGCAATCAAGTTCTCCATGCAGGCGGCAACCGCCACGCCGCGCCGCCGGGCTGGCGTGCGGGTAGCCGGCGGCATCGTGGCCGCGCTGGCGGTGTTCGGCCTGGCCGGGTATTTCGGCGGGCCACCGCTGATCAAGTCGTTCGTGGCCGGAAAGGCCAGCGAAGCGCTCGGCCGCAAGGTCACCTTCGGCGGCGCCCAGGTCCGGCCGTTCTCGCTGGCGGTCACCGTTTCCGACGTCACCATCTACGAGCCCGACGGCACCACGCCGATGCTCACGCTGGGCGAAGCGGAAATCGACGGCGCCATCGCCTCGCTGTGGCACATGGCGCCGGTAGTGGACGCCGTGCATATCGACAGGCCCGCGCTGCACCTCGCGCGCGATGCCAGCGGCCGCATGAATTACGCGGACATCCAGGAGCGCTTCGCCGCCAGGCCGGCCCCGCCCAAGTCCGAGCCGGCGCGCTTCTCCGTCAACAATATCGCCCTGACCGGTGGCAGCCTGGTGTTCGATGACAAGCTGCTCCAGCAGACGCAGCGCGTGGACGACCTCACCATCACGCTGCCGTTCCTGTCCAACCTGCCGCACGACGTAGAGATCGTCACGCGGCCCACGCTGAGCGCGCGCATCAACGGCGCTTTATCCAGGACAAGGACAAGCAGGACATCTTCCTGGCGGGCACGGCGGCGCTGCGCGAGGCCGATATCCGCAAGCACGACGGCTCGCCGCTGCTGAAGGCGGGCCGCCTGGCCGTCGATATCACCCGCATCGAGCCGCTGGGCCACAAGGCGCACCTGCGCAGCGTGACGGTGGAAGGACTGGCTGCTAACGCCACGCGCCATGCCGATGGCACGCTCGACCTGGCCCAGGCCTTCCTGCCGCAGGCCACCGCCACGGCGCCAGCCAGGCCGGCAAGGCCTGCTCCCGCACCCGGCGCCGCGGCGCCGGCCTCCGCGCCGGCCGCGAAAGCCGCGCCCGCTTCGGCGCCCGCGGCGGCGGGCATCGCGCAGCCGCAGCCGGCCGAGGCACCGTGGACCTATGCGGTCGACCAGATCAGCATCAAGCAAGCCAGTCTCGCGCTGCGCGACGAGCTTGCCGCTTCCGGGCCAGGCACGCTGGCGCTCGGACCGCTGGACGCCGAAGTCGCGGGCCTGTCCGGCGACAGCGACAAGCCTGCCAAGGTACAGGCCAAGCTGGCGCTGGGCGAGGGGCAAAGCCTCAGCCACGAAGGTGAACTGACGCTGCGTTCCGGCACCATGGCCGGCACGCTGCAGGCCAGCGGCGTCAGGCCGCAAGGATTTGCCGCGTGGTGGCCGCCCGAGCTGCGCACCAAGCTCGGCGATACCGCCGTCAACGCCGAACTGCACTACAAGATGGCCTGGGGCGGCCCCGCCTTTGCGTTCTCGCTGGACAAGTCCCGCGTGGAGCTGGCGCCGCTTTACCTGAGCACGCGCGAACCGGTCACGGTACCTGCATTGGCCACCGGCGGCGCTGCGGCCGGCAATGCCGCGGCCAACAATGCCGCAGCCAGCAATGCCGCCAGCAATGCCGCCGACAATGCCCGCCGGCGCGATGCGCGCCGCGCCCGTGGACGCGACAGTGACAGCGACACTGCCAACCTGCCGGTCATGCGTGCCGAGCGCGTGGCGCTCGACGACATCGCGTTCGATCTCGCCGGCCATACCTTCCAGGCCGRCCAATTGGTGGTGGCCAAGCCGCAGGTGGCGCTCACGCGCGATTACCGCGGCCAGCTGCTCGAGAGCGCGCGCCTGTGGGCGGCGCAGTCCGAACAGAAGGCAAGCCAGCGCACGGCCGTCGCCACGGCCAAGACCGTCCAGCCGGAGAGCGCGCCGGCGGCCAGGTCACTGCCGTGGAAGGCGCAGCTCGGCAAGTTCTCGCTCGATGGGGGCGAGGTGCGCGTGACGGACTACGAGCCGGCCGTCGCCAACCGCGACCGACCTGTCATCCACCAGTACCGCAACGTGAGCCTGGCCACCGGCATGCTGCAGTGGCCCATGGCCGGCGGCGCGATTCCGCTCAAGCTCAAGGCCGAGACCGGCCGCCGCGGCGTGCTGGCCCTGGATGGCACCATGCTGCCCACGGTGCCGGCCGTGCAGCTGCAACTGGACCTGCGCGAGATCGACCTGGCACCGATGCAGCCCTACCTGGCCGACCGCTTCAACGCCGCGCTGCGCGGCGGCACCGCGACCGTGAAGGGCCGCCTGGGCGTGGATGCGCCAAGCGGCAAGCCGATTGCCGCGCGCTTCGCCGGCAATGCGCTGCTCGGCAATGTGCGCAGCGTGGACCGCGTGACCGGCGACGATTTCCTGCGCTGGCGCTCGCTGGCGGTCAACGGCATCGACTTCGCCATGGACGAGTCGAAGGGGCCGGTGAAGGTGGGCGTGGGCAGCGTGGCGCTGTCCGACTTTTACGCGCGCGTGATCCTCAACGCCAATGGCCGGCTGAACCTGCAGGATGTCCTGGCCGGCGGCGCCGCCAAAGGCGAAGCCGCGCCGAGCACCAGCCTGACGCAGGCCAGCCCGGCCTCTGCGCCTGCCGCCGCTCCCGCTCCGGCGCCCGCCGCCGCCAGGGCGGCTGCCAAGCCGCAGGTCCGCATCGGTGGCGTGACGGTGGAGAAGGGCAACATCAATTTCTCGGACTTCTTCGTCAAGCCCAACTACTCGGCCAACCTGACCGATATGAAGGGCTCGGTCTCCAAGGTCACATCGACCGATCCGGCCCCCGCCGACCTGACCCTGGCCGGGCGCATCGATGACGATGYCCCGGTCACGATCGACGGCAAGCTCAACCCGCTGGCCGACCAGCTCTACCTCGACATCGCCGCCAAGGCCGCCGGCGTGGAACTGACGCGCCTCACCCCGTACGCGACCAAGTACGCCGGCTATCCGATCACCAAGGGCAAGCTCACGGTGGATGTGGCGTACAAGATCGAGAACGGCAAGCTGGACGCGCGCAACCATCTCTACCTGGACCAGCTCACCTTCGGCGACAAGGTCGACAGCCCCACCGCGACCAAGCTGCCGGTGCTGCTGGCGGTTTCGCTGCTGAAGGACCGCAACGGYGTGATCGACATCAACCTGCCGGTGTCGGGCTCGCTGTCCGATCCGCAGTTCAGCATCGGCGGGGTGATCGCGCGGGTCATCGTCAACCTGCTGACCAAGGCCATCACCTCGCCGTTTTCGCTGATCGCCTCGGCCTTCGGTGGCGGCGGCGGCGACGAACTGGGCTACGTGGAATTCCCACCTGGCACCGCCACGCTGACGCCGGCGGCCAAGGAGAAGATCGCCACGCTCGGCAAGGCGCTGGCCGACCGCCCCGCGCTACGGCTGGAGATCAGCGGCCGCATCGATCCGGCCACCGACATGGCCGGCGCTCGCCGGGCCTGGCTCGACGCGCGCGTGGCCGAGCAGAAGGCACGCGACCTGCGCACCAGTGCCCGCGAGGGAGCGGTGGCCGAAGAGAATGAGGAGGGCGAGCAGGGTGCCAAGGTGACGGTGTCGGCGCAGGAATATCCGAAGTACCTGGAGGCGGTCTACAAGCGCGAATCGTTCAAGAAGCCGCGCAACATGATCGGCCTGTCCAAGTCGCTGCCGCCTCAGGAGATGGAAAAGCTGCTGCTCGACAATGCACCGGTGACCGATGTGGAACTGCGGCAACTCGCCGAGCAGCGTGCGCTGGCGGTCAAGCAGGCGCTGGAACGCGATGCCAAGGTACCGGACAGCCACCTGTTCCTGACCGCCCCCAAGCTCAGCGCCGAGGGCATCAAGGACAAAGGCGCGCCCAACCGGGTCGACTTCGCCATCCGCCAGTAGGGCCGGCAAGGCAGCAGCGCACCCGGCGCCACGGGCCGGCGGCGCAAGCCGCTGCCGGCCAAAAGCTTGTATGATCTGGCCCGGAATGGAAAACAGGAGTGCGTTTTGCTGCAGGAAGTCGTTGCCTACAAGACCTGGGTTTGCCTGATTTGCGGCTGGGTCTATGACGAAGAACAGGGATGGCCGGAAGACGGCATTGCCCCCGGCACGCGCTGGGAAGAGATTCCGGAAGACTGGCGCTGCCCCGAATGTGACGTGGGCAAGGGCGAGTTCGCGATGATCGAGATCTGAGCCGGAAGGCTCAGGCAAGGCCGTGGAGCGTAGCGCCTGACGCCTGGCATTGGTGTCCGGCGTGCGGCGCCCGGCCGCCGGCGGGCGGCTCAGTGACGCTGCCTCAGTGACGCTGCAATTCCTTGCAGATACCGCCGCGCCGCCTGCGTCCGGCACAGCGGCGATAGCGCATGCGATACGGATGGCTGCAGCGCCAGATCGCGGCGCCGACGGTGACCAGCAACAAAGTCACCATGATGGTGGCCAGCAGCCCAAGCGTCATCGCGGCCTCCTTTCCACAGTCAGCCCGCAGTTCCCTCGAACGCGCAATGCGTCGGGCAGTGCTCAGATGAGCAGTGGCAGCGCCTCGAGCAGGGCCACCGCCAGCAGGGCTCCGAAGATCGCGCCGGCCGCGCGGCAACTGATGCGCAAAGCCCGGGCCGTGAACGGAATCCCGCCGAAGGCGATCATGCCAACCAGCGCCATCGGGATCAGAAATACAAGATCATGTGACGTGAAGTGCAGCACGGCTGTCTCCTGTCTCTCTCCTTGTTGTTCCAGTATAGAAAGTGTCGGCGGTACGCCAAGCCCGATCGCGTCGGGGTTGTCACCTAAGCGGCACGCGGCACCCGCGCGCACGGTTGGCGCGGCAATTCATTGTGCGCTCCGCAATTCTTCCTTTTCGCGCCGCAGAAGGGCGCCAGGGCAATGGAAGGCGCGGCCTTGCTGCGCTGCCTCATAACTTGTCCTTGTCGTCCGCGTAAAAAACACCTAAAAATTGGTCAGGCCACTTTACCTTCAGGCCTGAACGGATTCCCGGGAGTTGCGCGCCGACATGCCCCTGCAGCAGATCGAACCCCGCCGCCTGTACCGCCAGATCGCCGACCAGCTGCGCCGGCTGATCGAGAACGGCGAATTCCCGGTCGGCTCGCGCCTGCCGCCCGAGCGTGACCTTGCCGCCCAGCTCGGCGTGTCGCGCCCGTCGGTGCGCGAAGCGCTGATCGCGCTCGAGGTGGAGGGGCTGGTCGAAGTGCGCATGGGCTCGGGTATCTATGCCTGCCCACCCGAGCGCGCGCGCGCCGCCAGCGTGGTGGCCGAGCCGCCGCTGGACGTGATCCGCGCGCGCCAGACCATCGAGGGCGAGATGGCGGCCAACGCCGCGCGCCACGCCACGCCGGCGCTGCTGGCCGCGCTCGAAGAGGCCATCGCCATCATGGAAGACGAAGCCGGCAGCGGACACATCCCGGCCAAGGGTGACCGCCTGTTCCACCTGCGCATCGCCGAAGTCTCCGGCAATGCCGTGCTGCAGCGCATGGTGGCCGAGCTGTTCGACGAGCGCCATAACCCGCTCTTCGCCCGCTTCGGCAGTCATTTCGAGAACGAAGCGAGCTGGCGCGCGGCCATCGCCGAACACCGCGCGGTGGTTGCCGCGATCGCCGCGRCATCGCCCGACGCCGCGCGCGACGCCATGTGCGAGCACCTCGAAGCCTCGCACGGGCGCTTCTATGCGGCATGGCCCGGCGCCGCGCCCGTCGCCGGCGATGCCGCGCCGGCGCCCTCCCCCAATTCGCGGCGCAAGCCGCGCAAGCCTGCCAAGGAGTCGTGATGTCGCTGGTCTGCCATATCCACGGAAGCGAAGACCTGCGCTTCTCCCATGTCGATCCCGCCGCCCCCGGCCCACACGAAGTGGAAGTGCGCCTTGGCGCAGCCGGCATCTGTGGCTCCGACCTGCACTACTATTTCCACGGCAAGGTCGGGGCCTTCGTGATCCGCGAGCCGCTGACGCCGGGCCATGAGGCCGCCGGCACCGTCGCCCGCGTCGGCAGCGCCGTCACGCGCGTGGCGCCCGGCGACAAGGTGGCGATCAATCCCTCGCACGCCTGCGGCCAGTGCGACTACTGCCGCCTCGGGAGCGACAACCTCTGCCGCGGCATGCGCTTTCTCGGCAGCGCCAGCGTCTACCCGCACGTGCAGGGCATGTTCCGCGAGCACTTCCTGATGCACGAGCGGCAACTCACGCCGGTGGATGCCGATATCTCGCTGGGCGAACTGGCCTTCGCCGAACCGCTCTCCGTCGCGCTGCACGGTGTCAACCGTGCCGGCGAACTGCTCGGCAAGACCGTGCTCGTGACCGGCGGCGGCACCATCGGCAGCCTGGTGGTGATGGCCGCGCGCCTGGCCGGCGCGGCGCGCATCATCGCCTGCGATATCGCCGACCGCCCGCTCGAGGTGGCGCGCAGCGTGGGCGCGGACGAGGGCATCCGCACCGACCAGGCCGACCCGCAAGCGCTGCGCGAACTCGCCGACGTCTGCCTCGAAGCCGCCGGCAGCGCCGCCGCGCTAGGCACCTGCCTCGCCGCCGCGCGGCGCGGCGCGCGCATCGTGCAGATCGGCACCCTGAGCGCCGAGGGCCTGCACTTTCCCGCCAACGACATCATGGCGCGCGAGCTGGACTATGTCGGCGCGTTCCGCTTCGGGCGCGAGTTCGACTGGGCGGTGCGCTATCTCACGCAGCGCCGGGTCGACGTGCGGCCGCTGCTGTCGGCGCAGCTGCCGCTGGCGCAGGCCGTCGAAGCATTCAGGCTGGCCGCCGACAAGACCCGCAGCACCAAGGTGCAACTCACCACCGCATCGATGCAGCAAACCTGAGCAGACCCGAGCAGACCTGAGCAGACCCGAGTGCCGCAGCGCATCCGCAAGAGAGCGCGCGGCCATACCCAACGAAAAGGAGACCGAGCATGAAGCCATTTTCCCTGCGCCTGCCTTCCACCCTGCTGCCCGCGGCCATGCTGCTGGCGGCCTGCGCGGCCACGCTCGCATGCGGCAGCGCGCTGGCCCAGACCAAGCTCAAGTGGGCGCACGTCTATGAAACCTCCGAGCCCTTCCACAAGTGGTCGGTGTGGGCCGCCGAGGAAATCAGGAAACGCAGCAACGGCCGGTACCAGATCGATGTCTTCCCCGCCTCGCAGCTCGGCAAGGAGAACGACATCAACCAGGGCCTGGCGATGGGCACGGTGGACATCATCATCTCGGGCTCCAGCTTCGCCGCCAAGTCGTTCCCGCGCATCGGCGTGACCTACTACCCCTACACCTTCCGCGACGCCAGCCACCTGCTGGCCTATACCAGGAGCGACATCTACAAGGAACTCACGCGCGGCTACGAGGAGAAGTCCGGTAACCATATCGTCGCCACCACCTACTACGGCACGCGCGAGTCCACCTCCAACAAGCCCTTCTCGCACTGCACCGAGATGAAGGGCCTGAAGATGCGCGTGCCCGATGTGCCGGCCTACCTGGCCATGCCGCGCGCGTGCGGCGTCAATACCTCGCCGATCGCCTTCGCCGAGGTCTACCTTGCCCTGCAGAACGGCACGGTCGAGGCGCAGGAGAACCCGCTCACCACGATCGAAGCGAAGAAGTTCTACGAGGTACAGAAGTACATCGTGATGACGGGCCACATCGTGGACCACCTCAACACCGTGATCTCCGGCGGCCTGTGGAAGAAGCTCCCCGAGGCCGACCGCAAGATGTTCACCGACGTCGCGCAGGAAGCCGCCACGCGCGCCACCGCCGACGTGGTCGCGCGCGAGAAGGAGCTGGTGTCGGTGTTCAAGCAGAAGGGCCTGAGCGTGACGGAGATCAGCGTGCCGGAGTACCGCGAGGCGGTGCTCAAGAACGTGAGCTTCGAATCGCAGGGCTATCGCAAGGCCGACTGGGAAAAGATCCAGGCGGTGCATTGAGGCTGGCATGCGCCGGAGCGCCGCGGCAAGGAACGCGGCGGGAAACGCGGCAGGAAACGCGGAAGAGGGCGCCCGGGCTGCCGCGTGTCGTCGCCCCTCTCCCGCACAGTGGGAGCGGGGCGACGACACATCGCCCGCGAGTCATCCGGGCAGAAGTCGATTGATCGCACACCAGACGCAGGCCAGCACCAATCATTCGCGGAGCACACCGATGGAAATGCAATCCAGGATCACGGCCGATGCGCCGGCGCAGCCCGCGCCGCCGGACGGCACGCCGCACATGGCTTCGGTCGAGGAGCTTGTGCACAGCTTCGAGGAGGCCGACGGGCAGCCGGTGGACCTGAGCGGCTACGCCGCCGAGGACTGGTTCACGCTCGGCCTGTTCTGGCTGATGACGGTCCTGGTCTTCCTGCAGTTCTTCACGCGCTACGTGATGAACGATTCGCTGGCCTGGACCGAAGAACTGGCCACCTACTGCCTGATCGGCGTGGTATTCGCCGGCGCCGCGATGTGCGTGCGCAAGAGCCGGCATATCCAGGTGGACCTGCTGTACCGCTACCTGCCGCAGCGCCTGGCGCGCGTGCTGTCGACCCTGGTCGATCTCGTGCGCACCGCTTTTCTCGCCTACGCCGGCTGGCTGGTCTGGCGCTACATCCTGGTGGTGGGCGACGAGCCGATGACCACCATCGAGTGGAGCAAGAGCTGGGTCTATTACCTCGTCCTGGCCGGCTTCATGCTGATGTTCCTGCGCTCCTGCCAGGTGTGCTGGCAGAACTGGACGCAGGGCTATTCCATCCTGGAGCGCCCCGAGGCGTTCGAGACCATCGACGACTAACCGGGAGCGCGCCTCCATGTGGATCCTGATAGTTTCCTTCCTGCTGCTGATGCTGCTGGGCCTGCCGGTCGCGATCTCGATGGCGGTGGCGTCGCTGCTCTACATCTGGGCTTCCGGCACCGCGCCGGACGTCATACTGGCGCAGCGCATGATCGCCGGCGTGGAGAGCTTCCCGCTGCTGGCCGTACCCTTCTTCATCCTGGCCGGCAACCTGATGAACGTGGCCGGCATCACCGGGCGCATCTACAACTTCGCCGTGGCGCTGGTGGGGTGGATGCGCGGCGGCCTGGGCCATGTCAACATCATCGGTTCGGTGATCTTCTCCGGCATGTCGGGCACCGCCATCGCCGATGCGGCCGGCCTCGGCACCATCGAGATCAAGGCCATGAAGGACCACGGCTACGAGACCGAGTTCGCGGTCGGCGTGACGGCCGCGTCGGCCACGCTCGGGCCCATCATCCCGCCGTCGCTGCCGTTCGTGATCTACGGCATGATGGCCAATGTCTCGATCGGCTCGCTGTTCCTGGCCGGCATCGTGCCCGGGCTGGTGCTGACGCTGTTCATGATGGGCACGGTGGCTTGGTTCGCCCACCGCCGCGGCTGGGGCAGCGACACGCCGTTCTCGTGGAAGCTGCTGGCCAATGCCAGCATCGAAGTGGCGGTGGTGCTGGCGTTCCCGCTGGCGATCTGGCTGATGACGCGCTTCGGCGTCTCCACCAACGTGGCGGCGATGAGCGCGCTGGTTGTGCTGCTGGCGCTCGACTGGTACTTCGATTTCTCCGCCGTGATGGCGCTGATGGCGCCGGTGATCCTGATCGGCGGCATGACGCTGGGCTGGTTCACGCCGACCGAGGCCGCGGTGGCGGCGGTGATCTGGGCGCTCTTCCTCGGGCTCGTGCGCTACCGTTCCATGACGCTGCGCTCGCTCGCCAAGGCCACGCTCGATACCATCGAGACCACCGCCTCGGTGCTGTTCATCGTCACCGCGGCGTCGATCTTCGCCTGGCTGCTGACGACCAGCCAGGCGGCGCAGATGCTGACCGACGCCATCCTCGGCTTCACCCACAACAAATGGGTGTTCCTGCTGCTCGCCAACGTGCTGATCCTGCTGGTGGGCTGCTTTATCGACACCACCGCCGCCATCACCATCCTGGTGCCGATCCTGCTGCCCATCGTGCTCAAGCTCGGCATCGACCCGATCCACTTCGGGCTGGTGATGACGCTCAACCTGATGATCGGCCTGCTGCACCCGCCGCTGGGCATGGTGCTGTTCGTGCTCGCGCGCGTGGCCAAGCTCTCGGTGGAGCGCACCACGGTGGCCATCCTGCCGTGGCTGGTGCCACTGTTCCTGACGCTGATCGCCATCACCTACGTGCCTGAGATCACCCTGTGGCTGCCCAACCTGGTGGGCAGCAAATGAGCGCCGCCACGATCGTCCAGGTAGAGCTGCTGCAGGTGGACCTGCCGCCGCGCGTGCCGCGCTCCGACGCCATCCAGTCCTTCGTCACGCAGGAAACGCCGATGGTGCGCATCCGCTGCGACGACGGCTCCGAAGGCACCGGCTACGCCTACACCATCGGCACCGGCGGCTCGTCGGTCATGGCGCTGCTGCGCGATCACCTGGCGCCGCGCCTGATCGGCCGCGATCCCGCCCATATCGAGGCGATCTGGCGCGATCTCCTGTTCGCCACCCACGCGACCTCGGTGGGCGCCATCACCAGCCTGGCGCTGGCGGCCATCGACACCGCGCTGTGGGACTGGCGCTGCCGCCGCGATGCGCAGCCGCTCTGGCTCGCCGCCGGGGGCGCGCAGCAGCGCGTGCCGGTCTACACCACCGAAGGCGGCTGGCTGCACCTTGACGCCGGCACGCTGGTCAGCGAAGCCGTGGCCGCCCGCGAGGCGGGCTTTCGCGGTGCCAAGCTGAAGGTAGGCCACGCGCGCGCCAGCGACGACGTGGCGCGGCTGGCCGCCGTGCGCGAAGCGGTGGGCGACAGCTTCGAGCTGATGGTGGATGCCAACCAGTGCTTCACCGCGGCGGAAGCCATCCGGCGCGCGCCGCATTTCGAGGCCATCGGCATCGCCTGGTTCGAGGAGCCGCTGCCGGCCGAGGATGTCGGCGGCCATGCGCGCCTGGCCGCCGCCACCACGGTGCCGGTGGCGGTGGGAGAGTCGCTGTACTCGCCCGGCCAGTTTGCCGAGTACGTCCGCCAGGGCGCCTGCGGCATCGTGCAGGCCGATGTGGCGCGCATCGGCGGCATCACGCCGTGGCTCAAGGTGGCGCACCTGGCCGAAGCCCACAACATGGCGATCTGCCCGCATTTCCTCATGGAGCTGCACGTGTCGCTGTGCGCCGCGGTGCCGAACGCGGCCTGGGTGGAGTACATCCCGCAACTGGACGACATCGCCGCCAGCCGCGTGCGCATCGAAGCGGGCCATGCCATGGCGCCAGACACGCCGGGGCTGGGCATCGAGTGGGACTGGGGCGAGATCGCGCGCCGCACGGTGGCGCGGGCGCTGGTTTCCTGATTGTCTTTGCCGGCCGCCGGCCGGAAACCTGGATGGAGAACGACAGATGAGCCAACGACTCGCGGGCAAGCTTGCCCTGGTGACTGCAGCGGGGCAGGGCATCGGCCGCGCCACCGCCGAAGCCTTCCTGCGCGAAGGCGCGCGCGTGATTGCCGCTGACATCGACGAGGCCGCGGTCGAAGCCTTGTCGGTGCTGCCGGGATGCACCGCGCTGCGACTGGACGTGACCGACGCCGCTGCCGTGCGGGCCGTGGCCAGCCAGGCCGGCGCGCTCGACATCCTGTTCAACGGCGCGGGCTTCGTGCACCACGGCACCATCCTCGAGTGCGACGAGGCCGCCTTCGATTTCTCGGTGAACCTGAACGTGCGCGCCATGTACAGCATGATGCGCGCCTTCCTGCCGGCCATGGTGGCGCGGCGGCACGGCTCCATCATCAACATGGCGTCGGTGGCCGGCAGCATCAAGGGCGCGCCCAGCCGCTTTGTCTACGGCGCCACCAAGGCGGCGGTGATCGGCATGACCAAGGCGGTGGCGGCGGACTACGTCGGGCACGGCATCCGCTGCAACGCGATCTGCCCCGGCACCGTGGAATCGCCCTCGCTGCGCCAGCGCATCGCGGACCAGGCCGCCGCCGGCGGCAAGAGCCTGGCCGAGGTGGAAGCCGCCTTCGTGGCGCGCCAGCCAATGGGGCGCATCGGCAGCGCGGCCGAGATCGCCGCGCTGGCGGTGTACCTCGGCTCGGACGAGTCCGCCTTCACCACCGGCAYGGCGCAGGTGATCGATGGCGGCTGGTCGAACTGAGACGGGGCCCACATGCCTTCTGCAAGCCAATCCAGTCTTCCCGCCGCACCCACGGTCATCCGCATCCATCCCGCCGACGATATCGTGATCGCCTGCCGGCAGCTGGTGCCCGGCACCGTCATCGCCTCCGAAGGCGTGACCGTGGCGGCGCTGGTGCCGCCCGGCCACAAGCTTGCCGTGCGCGCCATCGGCACCGGCGAGCCGGTGCGCCGCTATAACCAGATCATCGGCTTTGCGCGCCAGCCCATCGCGCCGGGGCAGCATGTGCATACTCACAACCTGGCGATGGGCGAGTTCGCGCGTGATCATGCCGCGGGCGCCGACGCGCATGCGACCGCCTACGTCGACACGCCGGCCAGTTTCGACGGCATCGTGCGCGCCGATGGCAGCGTGGCCACGCGCAACTACATCGGCATCCTGACCTCGGTGAACTGCTCGGCCACGGTAGCGCGCGCGATTGCCGATCATTTCCGCCGCGACATCCGTCCCGGGGCGCTGGCGCCGTTTCCCAACGTAGACGGCGTGGTGGCGCTGACACATGGCGCAGGATGCGCCACGGACAGCGAGGGCGAGAACCTGCGCGTGCTGCGCCGCACGCTGGCAGGCTATGCGCGCCATCCCAACTTCGCCGCGGTGCTGGTGGTGGGGCTGGGCTGCGAGACCAACCAGATCGACGGCCTGCTGGCCGAAGAAAGCCTGGCCGGCGCCGGCGCGCGCCTGCATGCCTTCAATATCCAGGACAGCGGCGGCACCGTCGGCGCGGTGGCGCGCGGCGTGTCCATCGTGCAGGAGCTGCTCGCGGATGTCGACCGCGTGCACAGGCAAGCCGTCTGCGCCAGCCACCTCACCGTGGGCCTGCAATGCGGAGGCTCGGACGGCTACTCCGGCCTGACCGCCAACCCCGCGCTGGGCGCGGCGGTGGACCTGCTGGTGCGCCACGGCGGCGCGGCGATCCTGTCGGAGACGCCCGAGATCTATGGCGCCGAGCACCTGCTGACGCGCCGCGCCGTGTCGCCGGCGGTGGCCGGGCGCCTGCTCGCGCGCATCCGCTGGTGGGAGGACTACTGCGCGCGCAACCAGGGCAGCATGGACAACAACCCGTCGGCCGGCAACAAGGCCGGCGGGCTCACCACCATCCTGGAAAAGTCGCTCGGCGCGGTGGCCAAGAGCGGTACCACCAACCTGGTGGAGGTCTACGAGTTCGCGCAGGCGGTCACGGCGCGGGGCCTGGTGTTCATGGATACGCCGGGCTACGACCCGGTCTCGGCCACCGGGCAGGTGGCCGGTGGCGCCAACCTGATCTGCTTCACCACCGGGCGCGGCTCGGCGTACGGCTGCGCGCCGTCGCCTTCGCTCAAGCTGGCCACCAACAGCGCACTGTGGCAGCGGCAGGCCGCCGATATCGATATCAACTGCGGCGATATCGTCGACGGCGGCGCCACCATCGCCGGCAAGGGCGAGGAGATCTTCCGGCTGATGCTGGCCACGGCGTCGGGGCGCAAGACCAAGAGCGAGCTGCACGGCTACGGGCAGAACGAGTTCGTGCCATGGTCGCTCGGCGCGGTCATGTAGGGCAGCAAGCCCAGGGCAGGGACGAAACGAGGAAGGCAGCACCGACACCAGGAGACAGCATGAAGATCACCGCCGCGCGCGTCATCGTATGCAGCCCGGGACGCAATTTCGTGACGCTGAAGATCGAGACCGACGACGGCCTCACCGGCATCGGCGATGCCACGCTCAACGGCCGGGAACTGGCCGTGGCGAGCTATCTGGAAGAACACGTCATCCCGTGCCTGATCGGGCGCGACCCGCATCAGGTGGAAGACATCTGGCAGTACCTGTATCGCGGTGCGTACTGGCGGCGCGGGCCGGTCACCATGAGCGCGATCGCGGCGGTGGACACCGCGCTGTGGGACATCAAGGCCAAGGCCGCGGGCCTGCCGCTGTACCAGTTGCTGGGCGGCAAGAGCCGCACCGGCGTGATGGTGTACGGCCACGCCAACGGCAGCGATATCGAAGCGACCGTGGACGAGGTGCTGCGCTACAAGGAAATGGGCTACCGCGCGGTGCGCGCGCAATCCGGCGTGCCGGGGCTGAACAAGGTGTACGGCGTATCGGGCGACCGCCTGTTCTACGAGCCGGCCGATGGCTCGCTGCCGTCCGAACACGACTGGAGCACCGAGCGCTACCTGGACCACACCCCGCGCCTGTTCGAGAAGGTGCGCGACGCGGTGGGCTGGGACCTGCACCTGCTGCACGACGTGCACCACCCCACCACGCCRCTGGCSGTGGGCGAGGTWTTCAAYWCSATCTGGGACTGCAAGMMGCTGATCSAGGARCAGCTGATCGACTACATCCGCGCCACCGTGGTCCATGCGGGCGGCATCACGCACCTGCGCCGCATCGCTGACTTCGCGGCCCTGCATCAGGTGCGTACCGGCTCGCACGGCGCCACCGACTTGTCGCCGGTGTGCATGGGCGCCGCGCTGCATTTCGACCTGTGGGTGCCCAACTTCGGCATCCAGGAATACATGCGCCACAGCGAGGAGACCGACGCCGTGTTTCCCCACGCGTACACCTTCGCCAAGGGCATGCTCTATCCCGGCGACGTGCCGGGCCACGGCGTGGAGATCGACGAGGCGCTCGCCGCGAAGTATCCGTACCAGCGCGCCTACCTGCCGGTCAACCGGCTTGCCCATGACGGCACGCTATGGCACTGGTAGACAGGAGCAGGCCGATCATGAGCACGCCGCGGCTTCATCCCGCCACGCTCGCGCAATTGCCGCCGGAGGTGGTGCGCCCGGGCTATCCTCGCGAGCGCCTGCGCGGCGGCATCGTCCATCTCGGCATCGGCGCGTTTCATCGCGCCCACCAGGCGGTGGTGAACGAGGCCGCGCTGCAGGCCGGCACGGCGGACCCGGACCCGGACCCGGACCCGGACGCGCTCGCCTGGGGCATCGTCGGCGTATCGCTGCGCCAGCCAGATACGCATGACGCGCTCGCGCCGCAGCAGGGCCTGTACACGCTGGCCTTGCGCGGCGTCGACGAACGCGGCGATGCCTTCGAGCGGCTGCAGGTCATCGGCGGCGTGATCGCGGTGCTGGTGGCCCCGGCCGATCCCGGCGCGGTGCTGGAGCGCATTGCCCATCCCGATGCGCGCATCGTCACGCTGACGGTGACGGAAAAAGGCTACTGCCACGCGCCCGCCAGCGGCATGCTGAACTTCGACGACCCCGGCATCACGCACGATCTGCAGCACGCGGACGCGCCGGTCACCGCCATCGGCTATCTCGCGCGCGGCCTGCAGCGGCGCATGGCGCGCGGGTTGCCGCCGCTGACGCTGCTCTCGTGCGACAACATTGCCGCCAACGGTGACACGCTGCGCAGCTTGTTGCTGGCCTTCTGCGCACGCGTGGACGGCGCGCTGCACGACTGGGTGGCGCGGCGCTGCGGGTTCCCCAATGCGATGGTCGACCGCATCGTGCCGCGGACCACGCCGCGCGACGCCGCGCGCATCAGCGCGGCGCTCGGCGTGGCGGATGCATGGCCGGTGGTGGGCGAGCCGTTCCTGCAATGGGTGATGGAAGACCGCTTCGTGGCGGGCCGGCCGCGCTGGGAAGCCGGCGGCGCTCAGTTCGTCGAGCGTGCCCGGCCGTTCGAGACGCTCAAGCACCGGCTCGTCAACGGCAGCCATTCCACCATGGCTTATCTCGGCATGGTGGCGGGGTGGCCGACCATCGACCGTGTCGTCGCCGAGCCTGCCATGCGGGCGCTGGTGCGCGAGACGATGGCGCAGGAGATGCTGCCGACCCTGCCGCCGCTGCCCGGGCTCGATACCGCCGCTTACCGGCGCGAATTGCTGGTCCGCTTCGCCAATCCCGCGTTGCAGCACAGGACTGGCCAGATCGCCATGGACGGCTCGCAGAAGATCCCGCAGCGCCTGCTCGCGCCGATCCGCGACCGCTTGCTGGCCGGCGCGCCGTTCGCGCGGCTGGCGCTCGGCGTGGCGGCCTGGCTGCATTTCCTCGACGGCCGCGACGAGCACGGCGCGACCTACGCGATCGACGATCCGCTGGCGCCCGCGCTGCGCGCGCTGCTGGCGGGGGCGCACGCGCGGGCCGCGCAGGTCGACGGCGCCGCGGCGCGCGAACGCGCCCGTATCGAGGCCATCACGGCGTTCGCCCCGGTCTTCGGCGAGCTTGCCGGCTCGGAAGTCTTCGTCGAGGCACTTGCACGGCATACGCGCAGTCTGCGCGAACTTGGCGTGCTCGCCACCGTCGAGGCGATCAACGGCTGAACGCCCCCGCCAAGTATCTGCCTTGCCACATGCGTACGGGGCCGCTCACATCGCCACACCCGTGCGCGTTGCGCGTAGTCCACCACACGCACATTTTTGCGCGCTTGCAGTCTAACTAACAGGCCCGCGTATCCTATGCTGAGCAAATATGCAGGCCAGGCCGGCAAGCGGGCCGCGGCACTGGCGGCAGCGCTACTGAGGCGCAACTGCAGCGCAAACTGCAGCGCAAATGCAGCAAACCAGTATCCGGAGGTGGCTATGGAACTTCACATGCAATCGCACCACTACGTGCGCCGTTTGCCTGACTGGATGGCGGCGGCGGTGTCCGGGCTGGCGGCCGGGGCGCTGCTGATGGTCGTCGAGCTGTTCTGGTCCACCATGGTGGCCGGCGTCAACCCGTGGGGCACCACGCGCATGATCGCTGCCATCGTCATGGGTCCGGAAGTGCTGCAGACCTCGCTGTTCAGCGTAAGCACGGTGACGGCGGCACTGGTGATCCACTTCGTGCTGGGCGCGGTGCTCGGCATGATCCTGGCGGCCATCATCGCGCCGTTCCACCTGGACTCCAGCATCGGCATGGTGCTGCTGACCGGGGCGGCCTTCGGGCTGGTGGTCTACCTGCTGAACTTCTACGGCATGACGCGCTTCTTCGCCTGGTTTGCCGATGCGCGCGGCTGGCACACGCTGGTGGGCCACATGATCTTCRGGATGACCGCGGCCATCGCCTACTGGAAGCTCGAAAACAAGGATGTATCGCACTAGACACGCATTCGACAACAGCACCTGGCGCGCGATGTAGCGCGCCCACCATCACGCCCTGCGCTGCAGCAAACGCTGCGTGGCTCGCGGGGTACGCTTTGGGGTTGCGCATTGCTACTACACGGGCGGCGCGCGCCAACGGCGGCGAAGGCAGGCCCTGGCTCTCCTTCGCCGCTTTTTGTTTGCGCTTGTGGCGCACGGCGCGCAGCACGTCGGTGTGGTGGCGCACCCAAAGCGCTTTGCACGACGCCTTGCCGGTGACGGACCACATGCACTAGGCTTATCTCAGCCTTGCGCTGAGTTCGTCCTTTAGCCGTTGGCCGTGCGCAAAGGGGGGGAGGGTCGGTATGGCGCTTGCCATTGCACTCGTCGTCATCGTCGTCGCTTCGGTGCTCTTCCATTTCATGAGCCCGTGGTGGGCGACCCCGCTTGCTTCGAACTGGAAGCAGATGGACGACACGCTGACCATCACCCTGGTCATTACCGGCCTCTTCTTCGTCGTCATCAATCTCTTCGTCGGCTACATCATCTGGCGCTTCCGCCATCGCGCCGGCTCCCGCGCTGCCTACCAGCCGGAGAACCGCAAGCTCGAACTGTGGCTCACCGCGGGGACCACGCTCGGCGTGATCGCGTTGCTGGCGCCCGGGCTGTTCGTCTATGCCGAGTACGTGCGCCCGCCCGCCGACGCCATGGTGCTGGAGGTGGTGGGGCAGCAATGGCAATGGGGCTTCCGCTTCCCGGGGCAGGGCGGCCAGCTCGGTACTTCCGATGCGCGCTTCGTCTCCGGCGCCAATCCGCTGGGCGTGAACCCGGACGATCCGCGCGGGCAGGACGACATCATCGTCGCCGGCCCCGAGGTGCATCTGCCGCTGAACCGCCCGGTCAAGGTGCTGCTGCGCTCGAAGGATGTGCTGCACGACTTCTATGTGCCGCCGTTCCGCGCCCGCATGAACATGGTGCCCGGCATGGTGACGTCGTTCTGGTTTACGCCCACCAAGGTCGGTACGTTCGAGATCCTGTGCGCGCAGTTGTGCGGCGTGGGCCACTACAACATGCGCGGCAAGGTGGTGGTGGAGGAAGATGCCGCGTTCCAGGCCTGGCTGGCGCGCCAGCCCACCTTTGCCCTGACCATGCTGAAGACACCCGCGCCGGCCGCCACGGCGGGCGCGGCGGGCGTGGCCGGCGCACCTGCCGACACGCTTGCGGAGCAGGGCCGCGCGCTGGCGCAGAGCAAGGGCTGCATCGGCTGCCACAGCGTGGACGGCACCAATGGCGTGGGCCCGAGCTGGAAGGGCCTGTACGGGCGCACGGAAACGTTCGCCGACGGCAGCAGCGCCAAGGTGGACGACGGCTATCTCAAGACCGAGATCACCGAGCCGCAGGCGCGCCTCGTCAAGGGCTTCGGGCCGGTGATGCCGAAGATGCCCCTGAGCGAAGAGGAACTGAACGCGCTGATTGCCTACATCCGCGCCAATGGCGCGCAGGCCGGCGCAACGCAGGCGGGCGCTCCTTCGGGCGCCGCATCGGGCGCGGCCGCCAAGTAGCCGCGAGGAGAAACGCAATGGCATACGCCGACCACGACACCCACGGCCCCAGCAGCTTCTTCACGCGCTATATCTGGAGCCARGACCACAAGGTGATCGCGGTGCAGTACACGCTGGTCGCCATCTTTGTCGGCCTGATCGGCGTGTTGCTGTCCAACCTGATGCGGCTGCAGCTGGGTTTCCCGGGACGTTTCAGCTTCATCGAYGCCAACCGCTACTATCAGTTCGTCACCATGCACGGCATGATCATGGTGATCTACCTGCTTACGGCGCTGTTCCTCGGCGGATTCGGCAACTACCTGATCCCGCTCATGGTCGGCGCGCGCGACATGGTGTTCCCTTTCCTCAACATGCTGAGCTTCTGGGTCTACCTGGTTTCCGTGCTGGTGCTGCTGGCGAGCTTCTTCGTGCCGGGCGGGCCCACCGGGGCGGGCTGGACGCTCTATCCGCCGCAGGCCATCCTGCCGGGCACGCCGGGCTATGAGTGGGGCATCATCCTGATGCTGGTGTCGCTGCTGATCTTTATCGTGGCGGCCACCATGGGCGGCCTCAACTWCGTCACCACCGTGCTGCAGGCGCGTACCGAGGGCATGACGCTGATGCGCATGCCGCTGTCGGTGTGGGGCATCTTCATGGCTACCATCCTCGCGCTGCTGGCCTTCCCGGCGCTGTTCGTGTCCGGCGTGATGATGCTGCTCGACCGCACGCTCGGCACCAGTTTCTTCATGCCGGCCATGGTGTCGATGGGCCAGCAGCTCAACTACAAGGGCGGCAGCCCGCTGCTGTTCCAGCACCTGTTCTGGTTCTTCGGCCATCCCGAGGTGTACATCGTGGCGCTGCCGGCGTTCGGCATCGTCTCCGACCTGGTCAGCGTCCATTCGCGCAAGAGCATCTTCGGCTACCGCACCATGGTCTGGGCCATCCTGGCCATCGGCGTGCTGTCGGTGGTGGTGTGGGCGCACCATATGTTCGTCAGCGGCATGAACCCGTATTTCGGTTTCTTCTTCGCCACCACCACGCTGATCATCGCCATTCCCACCGCCATCAAGGTCTATAACTGGGTGCTCACGCTGTGGCGCGCCGACATCCATTTCACGGTGCCGATGCTGTTCGCCATCGCCTTCATCAGCACCTTCGTCATTGGCGGGCTGACCGGCCTGTTCCTGGGCAATGTCAGCGTGGACATACCGCTGTCCAATACCTATTTCGTGGTCGCGCATTTCCACATGGTGATGGGCGTGTCGCCCATCCTGGTGGTGTTCGGCGGCCTCTACCACTGGTATCCCAAGGTGACCGGCCGCATGCTCAACGACACGCTGGGCCGGCTGCATTTCTGGGTGACCTTCGTCGGCACCTACGCCATCTTCTTCCCCATGCACTATCTCGGCATCCTCGGCATGCCGCGGCGCTACTACGCCTACGACAATTACGCTTTCATTCCCGAGTCGGCGCACATCATGAACGCCTATATCTCGGTCGCGGCCTTTGTCGTGGCCGCGGCGCAGCTGGTGTTCGTCTTCAACCTGGCATGGAGCGTGCGGCACGGCAGGTCGGCGGGCGCTAATCCGTGGCGCGCCGCCTCGCTCGAATGGCAGACGCCGCAGACGCCGCCCGTGCACGGCAACTGGGGGCCTGAGCTTCCGGTGGTGCATCGCTGGGCCTACGCCTACAGCGTGCCCGGCGCGAGCGAGGATTTCATCGCGCAGAACGCGCCGCCCGAGGCGGGCGGCAACGAACCCGAGCCGCATCCGAGTCACGGAGCCGTGGCATGAACGCGAACCTGATTTTCCGCAGCGATGGCGGCGGCGAGCGCGGCGGCGGCCCCGGCCCCGGCGATGTGGGCCGGCAGCGCACCGGCCCGGCTCCGGCCAGTATCGGCCTGTGGCTGTTCATGGGGGTGGTGACTTCGCTGTTCGCGCTGTTCATCACCGCATACGCCATGCGCATGGATTCACCGGACTGGCACCCGGTTGCGCTGCCCTGGCAGGTGTGGATGTCCACCGCGCTGCTGGCGGCGGGCAGCGCGGCCATGCTGGTGGCGGCGCGTGCCGCGCGCGCGGGGCGCTTCTCGCTGGCGCATCGCGCGCTGCGCTGGGGCGGCCTAGCGGCGGCCGCCTTTGTCTGCTCGCAGCTATGGGCGTGGCAGGCCTTGCTCGCCATCCACGTGATGCCGGCCAACAATCCGGCCGGCAGCTTCTTCTACCTGCTCACCGCGATGCACGGGCTGCATGTGCTGGGCGGGCTGGCCGGGTGGGCCCTGGCGATGCACGCGGCGCCGGGCGGGGCGCGCATGACGCTGCGCATCTCGCTGTGCGCGCGCTACTGGCATTTCCTGCTGGCGGTGTGGCTGGTGCTGCTGGCCGCGCTYGGCTGGCTCACGCCGGAGCTCGTGCGCTTCATCTGCGGCCGCGGCTGAGTGGTCATGGCCAACACCGAAGGAGGTGAGCCGATGTCATCGCAACCCGTTTCCTCCGCACCCGCGCAGGCGGCCATGGCTGCCCCCGCGGCGGCCGGCTTGCGCGGGCTGGTGGCAGACTGGTCGTCGGACCAGCAGGCCTTCAAGGTGTCGTGGGGCAAGGCCATGATGTGGATTTTCCTGCTGTCCGACACCTTTATCTTCAGTTGCTTCCTGACCGGCTACATGACGGTGCGGATCGCCAACACGGCGCCGTGGCCGAACCCGAGCGAGGTCTTTGGCCTGAGCATCGGCGGCACCGAAGTGCCGTTGCTGCTGATTGCSATCATGACGTTCGTGCTCATCAGCAGCAGCGGCACCATGGCGATGGCGGTGAACTTCGCCTACCGGCGCGACCGCGTCAGATGCGCGACGCTGATGTTCCTCACCGCGCTGTTCGGCGTGGCCTTCGTCTCCATGCAGGCCTTCGAATGGACCAAGCTGATCGTGCAGGAAGGCGTGCGTCCCTGGGGCAATCCGATGGGCGCGGCGCARTTCGGCTCGACCTTCTTCATGATCACCGGCTTCCACGGCCTGCACGTGAGCTGTGGCGTGATCTACCTGCTGGTGGTGGCCACCAAGGTCCTGCGTGGGCGCTACGAGGCCAGCGGCAACTACCAGATCGTGGAGATCGCCGGGCTCTACTGGCACTTCGTGGACCTGGTGTGGGTGTTCATCTTCGCGCTGTTCTATCTCTGGTAAGGCATGTCATGGCTACGTCGACGCCGTCTTCCGCCAATCCCGCGCCCGCGGGCCATGGCGCCCAGCATGGGCAGCAGCATCCCATCGGCCTGTACCTGAAGATCTGGGGCTTGCTGTTCGTGCTGTCCACGCTGTCCTACCTGGTGGACTATTTCCATTTCGAGGGCTACCTGCGCTGGACCCTCATCCTGCTGTTCATGGCGATGAAGGCGGGCCTGATCGTGGCGGTCTTCATGCATATGGCGTGGGAGCGCATGGCGCTGATCTGCGCCATTCTGGTGCCACCGCTGTGCCTGCTGGTGCTGGTCGGCCTGATGGCCACCGAGGCGGACTACACCTTCCTGCTACGGGGCATGTTCTTCCGCTAGGGGGCCCGGCGCGGCGCGCCGGCGGTACACTTGGCGGGTTGCCGGTCACCAAGAGGACGTCATGCACCCAGCCACGGAAGCCATCCTGATCTACAACCACGGCCGCGATCCCGAGCGGCTCACGCGCAAGCTGGCCGCCATTGCCGCCGATCCCTTCGCCTTCCTGCGCGGCACCAACCATCTGTATGCCGCCGCCGTGGGCGGCGAGGCCGCCTTGATCGAAGCGCCTGTCACCTACGTCTGCGGTGACCTCCACCTGGAAAACCTCGGCAGCTTCAAGGGCGATAACGGCCTGGTCTACTTCGATCTCAACGACTTCGACGATGCGCTGGTGGCGCCGCTCACGGTGGACCTGGTGCGCCTGCTTTCCAGCCTGATGATCGCTGCGCCCCAGCTTGGCCTGTCGGACGCCGACGCGCGCGCCGGCGCTGAAGGCATGCTCGACGCCTACGCCGGCGTACTGGCCGCCGGCAAGCCGCGCTGGGTCGAGCGCGCCACCGCCACCGGCATGGTCGCCACGCTGCTGCGCCGGGTCCGGCGCCGGCGCCGCGGCGAACTGCTGGCCGAGCGCACCGTGCGCAGCGGCGGCAAGCGCCGCCTGCTGGTCGACGGCAGGCGCGCCCTGGCGCCGCTCAAAGGCGAGCGCAAGCGCGCGGCCGCCATCCTTGGCGAATTCGACCGGCAATCCGTGCATGGGCGGCTGGTTGCCGACGACACCGCGCGCCGTATCGCGGGCGTGGGCAGCCTCGGCCTGGAGCGCTACGTGGTGCTTGCCCATGCGGACGGCAACCTCGGTGCCCAGCGCCTGGTCGATATCAAGCGGGCCGCCCCCAGCGCGTGGAAGAGCATGCCGCTGCGGGCACAGCCGGGCTGGCACAGCGAAGCCGCGCGCGTGGTGCAGATCCAGCATGCCATGCAGGCGGCGTCGCCGGCGTTGCTGTCGGCCGTGGCCATGGAGTCCGCCTCCTACATCGTCAAGGGCCTCCAGCCCACCGCGGACCGCGTCAACATCGGGCCGCGCACCGCACGCGCCGATCTGCGCGAGGTGTTGCTGACGATGGCGCGCGTTGCCGCCTGGGCGCACCTGCGCGGCTGCGGGCACGAGGCCGCGGACCGCATCGAGCAGCTGCAGGAATTCGCCGCGGCCGCGCGCTGGCGGGCGCCGGTGCTGCGCCTGGCACGGCATGGGTGCGAGGTGGCGCAGGCGCAATGGAAGGCGTTTGCGCAGGACTACCGGCAAGCGCGGGGCGCCAGCGAGACGAGGGGGGCGAAGGGGACGAAGGGGGCGGGGAAGAAGGACAGCCCGGCGCGCTGACGGCGCCGGGCGGGGGAGGCGCCCGCGTGGCCGYGGGCCGCCTGGCTCAGATCTGCGTGATGAACTTGGTCACGAGATAGCCATCGAAGGTTTCCTGGCCGCCTTCGCTGCCGATGCCGGAATCCTTGATGCCGCCGAACGGCGTTTCGGCCAGGGCCATGCCGAAATGGTTGATGTTGACCATGCCGGCTTCCAGGCCGTTGGACACCAGCGTGGCGGTCTTCAGCGAGTTGGTGAACACATACGAGGCCAGGCCGAACGGCAGGCTGTTGGCGCGGCGCAGCACTTCCTCGGCGTCCTTGAAGCGGGTGACCGGCGCGACCGGGCCGAACGGCTCGTCCACCATCAGCTTGGCGTCGTCGGGCAGGTCGGTGACCACGGTGGGGGCAAAGAAGAAGCCCTTGTCGCCGATGCGCGAGCCGCCGGCGACGACCTTGCCGCCGCGCTGGCTGGCGTCGTCCAGGAACTGCTCCATCGAGGCAATGCGGCGCTCATGTGCGAGTGGGCCCATCTGGGTGCCRTCGTCSAGGCCGTYGCCGACCTTGATCGARCCGATSACTTCGGTGAAGCGCGCCAGGAACTTGTCATAGGCCTTTTCCTGTACGTAGAAGCGCGTGGGCGATACGCACACCTGGCCGGCATTGCGCAGCTTGAAGCGGGCCAGCATCTCGGCCGCCGGCTCGATGTCGGCGTCGTCGAACACCAGCACCGGCGAGTGGCCGCCCAGCTCCATCGTCACGCGCTTCATGTGCGCGCCAGCCAGCGCGGCCAGCTGCTTGCCCACCGGCACCGAGCCGGTGAAGGAAATCTTGCGCACGATCGGCGATTCGATCAGGTAGGTGGAAATCTCGCCCGGCACGCCCCACACGATGTTCAGCACGCCCGGGGGCAGGCCTGCGTCGTGGAACAGCTGAGCCAGCGCGACCACCGCGCTGGGCGAGTCTTCCGGACCCTTGAGGATCAGCGTGCAGCCGGCGCCGACGGCCGAGACGATCTTGCGGATGGCCTGGTTGAAGGGGAAGTTCCACGGCGTGAAGGCGGCGCACACGCCGATCGGCTCGCGCACCACGATCTGGCGCACGTTGGGCTGGCGCGGGGGGATCACGCGGCCGTAGATGCGGCGGCATTCCTCGGCGTGCCATTCGGCATGCTCGGCACAGATCATGACCTCGCCCACCGCCTCGGCCAGCGGCTTGCCCTGGTCCAGCGTGATATTGCGGCCGATGTCCTTGGCGCGCTCGCGGGTCAGCTCGGCCACGCGGCGCAGTATCTTCGAGCGCTCCAGCGGCGAGGTCTTCTTCCAGCTTTCGAAGGCACGCTGCGCGGCGGCCAGCGCGCGGTCCAGGTCGGCACGGCTGGCGTGCGGCAGCTTGCCCAGCAGTTCCTGGGTGGCCGGGTTGATGACGTCCTGCTCGCGCCGGTCCCCTCCCTTGACGAATTCTCCATCGATATAGAGGGCGAGATCCTGGTACATGCCTTTCTCCTGATTGTTGTGAGCGCGGCACTTCGGGGCTGCCTGTGCCGCAGATAGGCCAGGGCGATTGCTTCCCGGGCCAGGAATTCTTGGACGAAGCCGCAAGCTTAACGCGTCGGGCGGTTATCTGCAGCACCCGGCGCGCTCCGGGCGCGGCGTGGCTGCGCCGCGCAGGCTGTCCCCGCAAGCTGGCCGATGCCACGGTGGTTCGTCCCGCTTTGCCTGGTGCTGCTGTTCTCAAATGTGGAACAGTAGTATCGTATTTGGCAACCTTTCTATAATTCCAGCAACGCGCCCCCGCCGCCAACGCTTTGCCTTTTCCGTGGATTTTCCGATGAGTGATCTCGCACAACACGACCTGCCGCTGCAAGGCGTCAGGGTGGTGGAATTCTGTACCGTCGCAGCCGGGCCCTTCTGCGGCATGCTGCTGGCCGACATGGGCGCCGAGGTGGTCAAGGTGGAGGCGCCCGACGGCGACACCTTGCGGCAATGGCCGCCACTGTCGGATGGCTACTCGGAGAACTTTGCCTCGCTCAACCGCAACAAGCAGTCAGTGGCGCTGAATCTCAAGGATCCGGCGGACCTGGCGCTGGCGCGCAGCCTGGTCCTCGACGCCGATGTGCTGATCGAGAACAACCGTCCCGGGGTGATGGAGCGGCTCGGCCTCGGCTACGCCAGCTTCCGCGAGGCAAAGCCAGGGCTGGTGTACTGCTCGGTGTCGGCCTACGGGCAGAGCGGCCCGCGCGCGGGCGAGGGCGGTTTCGACCTGACCATCCAGGCCGCCGCCGGCGTGATGAGCGTGACCGGCGAGCCCGACGGCGCGCCCGTGAAATGCGGCGTGCCGCTCGCCGATTTCGCCTCGGGCCTCTATGGCGCCTTTGCCATCTCCAGCGCGCTGGCGCGCGTGCGCGCCGGCGGGCCGGGTGCGCATATCGACGTGCCCATGTACGGCTGTACGCTGGGCATCGCCGCGCTGCAGACCAGCGAGTACTTCGGTAACGGCAAGAGCCCGGCCAAGCTCGGCTCGGCCCATCCGCGCAACGCGCCCTACCAGGCGTTCCGCGCGGCCGACGGCTACTTCGCCATTGCCGCCGGCAACCAGAAGCTGTGGCTGGAGGTGGTGCGCGTGGTGGCATTGCCGGCACTGGCGCAGGACGGCCGCTTCGCCACCACGCGCGACCGCGCCGCCAACCAGTCGGCGCTCAAGGTATTGCTGGAAGAACGCTTCGCCGAAGCCGGCGTGGACCACTGGATCGCTGCCTTCAATGCGGCCGGCGTGCCCCACGCCCGCATCAACGACTATGCCGCCGCGCTGGACGACCCGCAGGTCGAGCATATGGAGTGGGTCCGCCCGCTGACGCTGCCGGGTGGCCACCAGACGCGCACCTTTGCTTCGCCACTGCGCTTCGACGGGCATGGCCTGCCGATCCGCCGCGATCCGCCGGCGCTGGGCGAGCATAACGCCGCGGTGCGGGCGCGCTACGCCGCGCCCGCCGCCGGCACGGACGCATGAAGCGCCGAGAGGACACGAATATGAGCGACAAGATAGAACGGCTGCGCGAGTTCGTCGCCACCATCAGCAGGGTGGTCACGCAGGCGGAGCGCGACGGCAGCGACGAGGCGGCCGTGCTGGCGCAGGCCTCGCCCGCGCTTGCCCGGCTGGTGGCGCAGGATGACTGGCTGCCCGAAGAGATGGCGCGGCCGCACCCGGTCTACTACCAGCAGCACCTGCTCTATGGCGATCCGCTGGACCGCTTCTCGCTGGTCAGCTTCGTCTGGGGGCCGGGCCAGCAGACGCCGGTGCACGATCACACGGTGTGGGGGCTGATCGGCATGCTGCGCGGCGCGGAAATCGACCAGCACTATCGCGTGGAAGGCGGACAGCTGGTGGCCGATGGCGACGAAGTCCTGCTGCACGCCGGCCAGGTGGCGGCCGTGTCGCCGTCGCTTGGCGATGTACACCGCGTGCGCAATGCATACGATGACCGTGTCTCGGTCAGCGTGCACTTGTACGGCGGCAATATCGGCCGCATCCAGCGGCATGTCTATGATCCCGCGAGCGGCGCCACCAAGCCGTTCGTGTCGGGATACTCGAATGCGCTGGTGCCCAACCTGTGGGCTGCGGCGGCGAAGGAGTGAGCGTGGACCAGGACATCATCCTGCTGGTGCGCAAGGAGGGCGACGTCACCCGGCTCACGCTCAACCGGCCCGCGCGCGGCAACGCGCTGTCGCGCGAACTGGTGACGGCGCTGACGGAAGCAGTCGACGATTGCCATCGTGACGGTACGCGCCTGCTTGTCATCGAAGGCGCAGGCAAGCACTTCTGCACCGGCTTCGACCTGGGCGACCTCGATGCCGAGAGCGACGATTCCCTGCTCGCGCGCTTCGTGCGCGTGGAGTTGCTGCTGCAGAGCGTATATGCGGCGCCGTTCGCCACGGCGGCCCTGGTGCAAGGGCGGGCGATGGGCGCGGGGGCCGATCTCGTCGCCGCGTGCGAGCAGCGCTGGGTGGAGGCAGGCAGCAGCTTCGCTTTCCCCGGCGCGGCTTTCGGGCTGGTGCTTGGAAGCGCCCGCCTGGCGCAACTGGCAGGTATTTCGCGGGCACGCGAATGGATCACCGGCGGGCGCTCGTTCGACGCCGGCGCGGCGATAGCGGGCGGCCTTGCCTCGGGCCTGCTGGAGGCCGACCCGCAGAGCGATGCCACGGCGGCGCGCGACGCCGTCGTGGCATCGCTTGCCGGGCGTGCGCGGCGCCTGGACATGCGCACGCTGGCGGCCATTCACGATGCCACCCGCGACGGCGGCGCCGAGGCAGCATCACGGCAGCTCGCCGACCTGGTCCGCTCCGCGGCGCGGCCGGGGATCAAGGCCCGGATTGCGGCCTATCGCGCTGCGGCCGCAAGCTGAGCTTCGCGCAGCGCCTCAATCGACAGAACCGCCAGAATCGCCAGAGCGGATACGCCCCGGGCCGGCACCATCGATCGACGGTGCCGGCCCGGGGCGTATCCATTGGCGGATGTATGGCGAGATCCTTTGCGCGGATCAGTTCGGCGCCGTGCCGGCGGAAGACATCTCCTGCTTCATCGCCTCGTTGTTGGCTTTCTTGTCCGCCTTCTTGTCCTGCTTGGCGGCCTTCACATCGTGCTTGTACTCGCTCTGGGCGGCCTTCTTCCTGGTCTTGTATTCGTCCGACGCCTGCTTGTTGGCGTCGCGGCGCTGCACCAGGGGATCCTTCGGCGGCTCGACCTGGGTCATGCCGGCGGGTACGGCGGTGTTGCCGGCATCGGCGGGCGCGGCCGGGGTTTGCGCGAAGGCAGCGGCACAAAGCAGGCCGGCGGCCAGGGCGGTGGAAGCTTGCAAGAAGTGAACGGGCTTGTTCTGCGACATATCGGACCTCACTGTTGATGGATCGGTACGGCCCTTCGGATCCCGCGCGGCGGCGTTGCGACGGCTGGACTGCGGGGTGCCGAGGGCCACTTGTGTTGCGCATTGGCGTTGCGCATTTCGCCATTGTTTGACCGGCCCGCTTTGCGCCGCGTGCCCCGATCCAGACAACTGCTTACAATTGGCTTTCTGTCTGACAGACGGCTACCGACATGACCCGTCGGCGGGTTGTGGGATAGTGGCTCCCGGGGGAGTTCCGCCCCGCCTGCGCAAGCTGCTTCGGGCGCAATGAGAAGAACCAGACAAGCACTCGACATGCCAACGAAATCCAAAGCGCAGCTGACCACCGGCCCGATCGGGCGCACCTTGCTGACGTTCTCGCTGCCTGTGCTGGGCAGTAACATCCTGCAGTCGCTCAACGCCTCGGTGAACTCGGTGTGGGTGGGCCACTTCCTCGGCGAGGCGGCGCTCACGGCAACCTCCAACGCCAACATCATCTTGTTCTTCCTGCTTGGGGTGGTGTTCGGCATCAGCATGGCCAACACCATCATGATCGGGCAGGCGGTGGGCGCGCGCGACCTGGGCGAAGCACGCCGCGTGGTGGGGACCAGCACGACGTTCTTCGTCCTGCTTTCGGTGCTGGCGGCGGCGCTGGGCTACGCCTTCACCCCGGCCATCCTCGCCGCCATGGATACGCCGGCCGACGCCAGGCCGCTGGCAATCAGCTACCTGCGCATCATTTTCCTGGCGCTGCCTTTCATGTATTTCTACAACTTCGTGATGATGACGCTGCGCGGCGCGGGGGATTCGCGCACGCCGTTCTATTTCATGCTGTTGTCGGTGGGCCTGGATGTGGCGCTCAACCCGCTGCTGATCTTCGGCATCGGGCCGTTCCCCGAACTCGGCATCGCGGGCTCGGCGCTGTCGACGCTGATCGCGCAGCTCGCAAGCCTGGCGGCGATGCTGGCGCTGCTCTACCGCCGCCGCCATTTCCTCGCGCTGCGCCGGCGCCAGCTCGGCTACCTGCGTCCTAATGCCGCCATCCTGCGCGCGCTGGTGGCCAAGGGCCTGCCGATGGGCCTGCAGATGGTGGTGATCTCGTCGTCGGCRATCGTGATGATGTCGCTGGTCAATCGCCATGGCTCGCAGACCACGGCCGCTTACGGCGTGGCGTCGCAGTTGTGGACCTACGTGCAGATGCCCGCGCTGGCGGTCGGCGCGAGCGTGTCGTCGATGGTCGCGCAGAACGTTGGCGCGGGACTGTGGGAGCGGGTGACGCGCATCACGCGCGTGGGGCTGCTGTTCAACCTGCTGATGACCGGGGCCCTGGTGGGCCTGATCTACCTGTTCAACCGTCATTCGCTGGGCCTGTTCCTGCCCGACGATGGCACGGCGATCGGCATTGCGCAGCATATCAATGCCATCGTGCTGTGGTCCTTCATCCTGTTCGGCTTCACCATCGTGCTGTTCGGCACCGTGCGCGCCACCGGCGCGGTGATGGCGCCGCTGGTGATCCTGTTCCTGTCGATGTGGGTGGTGCGGCTGCCATTTGCCTGGGTGCTGGAACGTACCCTCGGCGCCGATGCGATCTGGTGGAGCTTTCCGCTGGGCTCGGTGGTATCGGTGACGCTGGCGGTGGCCTACTACCGCCTCGGCAACTGGCGCACCAGCCATATCCTGCCGGCCACCCCCGCGGGGGCGCCTCCGGAGCAGGAGTTCGCGCCGCAGGCGCCGGACACCAGCATGGGCACGCCATGCGAAGAGGCCCTGACCACGGCGGGTGCCGCGGTCGAAGAAGACATGCTGGCGGAGGCCACCGCCGGCGCACCCGCGCGCCCGCGCGAGCCCTGAGCGTCGCGGCCGCGGGTGGCGGTGTCGTGGCACCCGGTGCGCGCGGCGTGCCCTGGGATGCCGGCCTGAAAGGCAATCGAAAGATCCGTCTGGCATCGTGCGGTCCGTGGCCAAGGCAGCGATTCCAGGCGTTGCCTTTCAATTGCCTTTCGGTGCCCCTCTGGGTGCCTTGGGTGCCTCCTTCTGTGTTCCTTCGGGGCCGGCGCCGATGCCGTCCCGCGATGCGTTCCCGCCGATGCTGCGCTGTCTGCCGCGCGGCGTTCTTGCGCGCCCGCATTTCCTGCCTCACAGCCAGATGCGCTGTCGGCGACGCGCACGCGTTCCTCGTACCTCCGGTCATTCCCTGCTGTTTTCGCGGGTGTTTTTGCCTGTTTTTCGCAAATACATCACAACATGATATTTATTCGATTCGACACAATCCGATGCGTATCGGTGATTACCCCTAAGTCAGGACAAATGAAAGCAAGCTGAAAGATCGCCTCTCTAAGGTTGCATCCATCCTGCAGGAGATGCCGTTCAAACCTGCCGATCCAACCGTCTTCGCAAGCGAGAGCCTGCCTGCGAAGCCGAATGCTTTCACGTACTTTGAGGAGAATCGTTTTGCGCATACGCAGCCAAAAGGACTTTGCCTCCGGCCTGATGTTCGTTCTGGTCGGTCTGGGCTTTTCCTGGGTCGCTCGCGGCTATTCCATGGGAACTGCCGCAAAGATGGGCCCCGGATATTTTCCGTTCCTGCTAGGCCTGGTACTCGCCTTGCTTGGAGCATTCGTGTTGATCGGTTCGGTGTCGAAAAAGGGTGAAGCGGACCAGCTCGCCCGCTGGGACCTGAAGACGCTGTTGTGGATCCTGGGTTCGGTGGTGCTGTTCGGCCTGCTGCTCAAGCCGCTCGGCATGGTGCTGTCGGTGTTCGTGCTGGTGCTGGTGTCGTCGATGGCCAGCCACGAGTTCAGCTGGAAGGGTGCCTTGGCCAACGCCGTGGTGCTCGTGCTGATCAGCATGGGCGCCTTCGTCTACGGTATCAATCTGCAGATGCCGGTCTGGCCTGCTTTCATTACTGGTTAAGGAGTCGGCCAGATGGAATTGTTTGAACACTTGTCGCTGGGTTTCTCCACGGCACTGACACTGCAGAACCTCGCATACGCCTTCCTGGGCTGCGTGCTGGGTACCCTGATCGGCGTGCTGCCGGGCCTGGGGCCTCTGGCCACCATCGCCATGCTGCTGCCGGTCACCTACACGCTGCCCCCGGTGGCCGCGCTGATCATGCTGGCCGGTATCTACTACGGCGCGCAGTACGGTGGCTCGACCACCGCCATCCTGGTCAACCTGCCTGGTGAATCGTCGTCGGTGGTGACCACCATCGACGGCTACCAGATGGCGCGGCGAGGGCGAGCGGGGGTGGCGCTKGCCACMKCCGGCCTGGGCTCGTTCTTCGCCGGCTGCGTGGCKACCCTGATCCTGGCTGCGTTCGCCACGCCGCTGTCGGAACTGGCGTTCAAGTTCGGCCCCGCCGAGTACTTCTCGCTGATGGTGCTGGGCCTGATCGGCGCCGTRGTGCTGGCKTCGGGYTCRCTGSCGAARGCSGTKGCGATGATCGTGCTGGGCCTGCTGCTSGGCCTGATCGGCACCGACGTGAACTCTGGCGCCGCGCGCTTCTCGTTCGACATCCCCGAACTGACCGACGGCATCGACTTCGTCGCGCTGGCCATGGGTATGTTCGGCTTCGCCGAGATCGTGGCGAACCTGGAGCAGAAGGAAGACCGCGAGACCTTCACCGACCGCGTGACCAACCTCTGGCCGACCAAGGAAGACTTCAGGCGCATGGCACCCGCGGTGCTGCGCGGCACGCTGCTGGGTTCGGCACTGGGTATCCTGCCGGGCGGCGGTGCGGCGCTGGCTTCGTTCGCAGCGTACTCGCTGGAAAAGAAGACCTCGAAGTACTCGCATGAGTTCGGCAAGGGCGCCATCGAAGGCGTGGCAGGTCCGGAATCGGCCAACAACGCCGCGGCACAGACCTCCTTCATCCCGCTGCTGACGCTGGGCATTCCGCCCAACGCCGTGATGGCGCTGATGGTGGGTGCGATGACCATCCACAACATCCAGCCGGGCCCGCAGGTCATGACCAGCAACCCCGCGCTGTTCTGGGGCCTGATCGCCTCGATGTGGATCGGCAACCTGATGCTCATCATCCTGAACCTGCCGATGATCGGCATCTGGGTGAAGCTGCTGACCGTGCCTTACCGCTTCCTGTACCCGGCCATCCTGGTGTTCTGCGGTATCGGCGTGTACTCGGTCAACAACCAGACCTTCGACGTGTTCATGGCAGCCGGCTTCGGCATCATCGGCTACCTGTTCCTGAAGCTCAAGTGCGAGCCGGCGCCGCTGCTGCTGGGCTTCGTGCTCGGACCGATGATGGAAGAAAACTTCCGCCGCTCCCTGCTGCTGTCGCGTGGCGAGTTCACCGTGTTCGTGACGCGTCCGCTGTCGATGGGCCTGCTGATCGCCGCTGCCGCACTGGTCGCCGTCGTTGCACTGCCGTCGATCAAGGCCAAGCGCGAAGAAGCGTTCCAGGAAGAGTAGTACCGAAGAAGCCCCCGTGCCGGCGCGGCCATGTGCCGGCACGCACAATGCAAGACGCAAGATCCGGGGTGCCTCGCGCACCCCGTTTTCTTTGGCAAGACGCGTTCCGGTCCAGGCTGGCACGCACGCAGTGAACCCCGCCCGGCTGTGCTCGCAGCGCAGGGCTGCGCATGATGATCAGCTCTATCGCGCCACCCGCTGGCGCGTCACAGGAGCCGCATGAGAACTCCAACGCTGGACCGCTTCGTTTCGCGGCTATACATCCTCAAGTTCGTCCAGTCGAGCCCGTCGACGGTACTGACCCTGGTCGAGCGCCTGCGCGACCACGGAGTCGAGAACAATATCCGCTCGCTGCGGCCGATCCTGCGCAGCCTGATGATCGCGCGCGCGATCACGGCGGAACTGGTCGAGGGCAGTGGCCGCGTCTACTGCATCACCGACAGCGGCAAGGACGAGTTGGATAAATACCTCTCCCACCTGGATGTCCTGCAAAGCGATATCGCACAGACGCCATAGTCCCCGGCATCCCCGCGCGCCGGATGACCCGGCGCACGCATCGAAGTGGCTCCCTGGCCCAAAGGCCAAGGCAAGGCAAAGCAAAGCAAAGGCAAAGCAACGGCGAGAAGACCCGCCTGCCGGATCTTCCCGCCGCATGGGCCCTCGCACGAGTCCGCCATTGCGCCCTGGGCGCGCAAGCCTGTCGCCGGCTGCCGTTACTGCGTGACCAGCTCCTGTGCGTTGCCGGTACCCGTGCTCGACTGCGCCACCAGCACCTTGATCTTGTTCGGTACCAGCGCGCCGATGCCGTCGACCGGGATCGTCGTGATGAGCCAGTCGGCATTGTTGCCCAGCGTCAGCGTGCCCGAGTCGAAGATCACGGTCTTGGTGCCGGCGGTGGTGATACGCAGGCGATAGGTGCCGCCGTCGAGATAGAGCGAGTCCTGGCCGGAGGCCGGGTTCGCCGTCTTGTAGCCGATCGCCGCCATCGTCGGCGTGGCCACGGTGAGATCGGCGGCCGGCACGGTAATGTAAATATCGATGTTCTGCGCGTTGAACGAGGCATTCAGGCCGCGCACGCGGGCCTTGTCCGACAGCAGGCCCTTGCCATACGGGTCGTCGATGGTGAGCACGTCGGCAGCGGTGGAGCCGGGCAGCGCGACCACGGTGTACTTGTGGCCGGTGTGGGCATCGACGGTGGCGCTGCCGATCTGCGTTGCGGTGCCGGCCACGTTGAAGGCAAACAGCTGCGCCCCGGTTCCGACGTCGAAATAGTTCGAGACGAACTTGTAGGGCTCGTTGAGGAACGACGTCTTGGTGCCGTTCTGCAGCACGTCGACATTGGGTCCGCCCGGGATGGCATGGATCACGCGCACGGAAGGCTTGCTGATGCCGATGCGGTCATCGATGCCGTCGTCGCCGCCGCCGCCACATGCCGAGAGTACGGCCGCCGCGGCCAGTGCAAGGCCTAATACCAGGCCTGATTTGGAAAGCTTCATGAGTGCCCTCTTCTTGCCGGTGAGTGAATCATCCGGTGGCCGGCGCGTGCCGTCCCGCGACGGGATGGCCATCCTTTGCCACGCTCGTTGTCAGGCTTGCTGCCGCTCGGACCGCGGCCCTGTGAGGGGATGCGCAACGGCGCCTGCCGTAATGCAACGATAGGCAGGGCATGCGGGCCGGCAAATTGACCCGTCTCCGAAACGCGTGTCGGACAATTCCCACAGGACGAATTCTCCACATGCGGCCGGCATCGCGACGACGGCGCGACGACGGCGCGGCGGCAGGCCGGGCCATGCCGCGGCGTGCGGGAGAGCTGGGGAGGGGGAGGTGGAGGGGGAGGGAAAGCGGGAGCGGGCGCGGCCGCCGGCAGCGCCCGGAGCGGTACGCTCAGGCGGTCATCACGGCCTGGTTGCGGCCGTTGCGCTTGGCCTGGTAGAGCCCGGCGTCGGCGATCTCCACCAGGCGGCTGAACGGCGTGTTCTCGTCGGGCACGACGGACGCGCCCCCGATGCTCACCGTCACGCACTGTCCTACCGGCGAGCCACTGTGCGGCACCTGCATGGACTCGATGGCGCGGCGGACCTTCTCGGCCAGCAGGCGGGCGCCGCCGGGCGAGGTGGATGGCAGGATCATGGCGAACTCTTCGCCGCCGAAGCGCGCGGGCAGGTCGGCCGGGCGCGCACAGTTCTCGCGGATCACGCCGGCGACGCGGCGCAGCACCTCGTCGCCGGCCACGTGGCCGTACGTGTCGTTGTAGGCCTTGAAGACGTCCACGTCGATCATCAGCAATGCCAGCTGGCTCTGCTCGCGCCCGGCGCGCCTCCATTCCGCGCCGAGATACTCGTCGAAATAGCGCCGGTTGGACAGCCCGGTGAGCCCGTCGGAGTTGGTCAGCCGCTGCAACTCCAGGTTGGTCTCCAGCAGTTGCTGCTGGCTCTGGCGCAGCGCGCGGTAGGCTTCGTCGCGCTGCTGCAGGTTGAGGTACGAGCGCGAGTGATAGCGGATGCGCGCCACCAGTTCGATGGTGTCGGGCAGCTTGACCAGGTAGTCGTTGGCGCCGGCGGCGAAAGCCGCGCTCTTCATGATCGGCTCTTCCTTGGTGGACAGCACGATGATGGGGATATCGCGCGTGGCGGGGTTGGCGCGGTAGCGGCGCACCAGCGTCAGGCCGTCGATGCCGGGCATCACCAGGTCCTGCAGGATGACCGTGGGGCGCGTGCGCTCGGCCACCGCCACGGCTTCGTCGGGCTTGGAGCAGTAGTGGAAATCGATGTCCTGCTCGGGCTCGAGTTCGCGCCGCACGGCTTCGCCGACCATGGCCTGGTCATCCACCAGCAGCACCATGGCCAGGTATTCCTCGGGGCGCTGACTGTAGTTCTGTTCTGTATCTGTCGACATTGTGTTCCTCGTGCGCTGCGGCCCTGTTCCCTAACCCTGCTTGTTGCCGGGATTGGTGTTGCAGGCCCGTACGATGCGGGCCGCGATCTGCCGCAATGGCAGGATTTCGCCGGCTGCGCCGATGGCGGCGGCAGCCTTGGGCATGCCGTAGACGGCGCTGGTGGCCTGGTCCTGGGCAATGGTCAGGTAGCCACGCTCGCGCATGGCCTTGAGGCCCAGCGCGCCGTCGCGGCCCATGCCGGTGAGCAGCACGCCCACCGCATCGCCGCGCCAGTGCTGGGCCACGCTTTCAAAAAAAACGTCGATCGACGGCCGGTAAAGGTAGTCGCTCGGCTCCTCGGTATAGACCATTTTCGCGGGACTGAGCAGGCGCAGGTGGTCGTTGCTGCCGGCGAGCAGCACGGTGCCGGGCTGGGGCGCCTCGCCTTCGCGGGCCAGCCGCACCGGCAGCGGGCATTGCGCGTCGAGCCAGTCCGCCATGCCGGCGGCAAAGGCTTCGTCCACGTGCTGGACGGCGATCRCGGCGGCATTGAAGCCGTCCGGCAGCGCGCCCAGCACCGCGGCCAGTGCGGCCGGGCCCCCGGCCGACGCACCCAGCGCCACCAGCCGTTCGGCGCCGGCCCTGCGCGCAAGCGTCGCGTTCGCGCGCGCGGGCGCGACGCGCCCTTCGATCAGGCGGCCGATATTGCGGATCTTGCGCAGCAGCGGCCCGCTGGCCAGTTGCGAATCCGGCTGCGCMAGCGTGGGTGTGTCGACCGCGTCGATCGCGCCGTGGCCCATGGCATCGAACACCTGGCTGGCGTTGCGGCCCAGGTCCATGGTCACCACCACGATGGCGCATGGCGTGGCGGCCATGATGCGGCGGGTGGCCTCGACGCCGTCGATCCCCGGCATCAGCAGGTCCATCAGGATCAGGTCCGGCGTGCGTGCGGCGGCCATGCGCACGGCGCTCTCGCCGTCCTCGGCCACCCACGCCACTTCCAGTTCGGGATCCAGTGCGATGACACGTCGCAGCGCCACCACGGCCAGCTGCGAGTCGTTGACGATGCCGATCTTCATGCGCGCGCCTCTCCGATCAGGTCCTGTACCGCATCGAGCAACGCGGCATCCTGGAAGCTTCCCTTGGCCAGATAGTAGTCCGCGCCGGCCTCCAGGCCGCGCTGGCGATCCTGCTCCCTGTCCTTGTACGAGACCACCATCACCGGCACCTGCTGCAGGCGCGGCTCGCGCTTGATGCGCGTGACCAGCTCGATGCCGTCCATGCGCGGCATGTCGATGTCGGTGATGACCAGGTCGAAGGATTCCGCGCGCAGCACGTTCCAGGCGTCCATGCCGTCCACCGCCACGGTGACATCGTAGCCTCGGTTGGCCAGCAGCTTGCGCTCCAGTTCACGCACCGTGAGCGAATCGTCCACCACCAGCACGCGCTTGCGCCGTACCGGGGCGGCTACGGCGCCGCCGCGGCGGATGCGGTCGATCTTGCCTTCGGACAGCAGTTTCTCCACCGACCGGATCATGTCTTCCACGTCGAAGATCAGCACCGGCGTGCCGTCCTCGGTGATGCTGCCGGCGGCAATATCCTTGATCTTCCCGAGGCAGGCCGCCAGCGGCTGGACCACCAGGATACGCTCTCCCAGCAGGCGGTCCACCGCCACGCCGTATGTGCGCTCGTGATCGCCCAGCACCACCACCGGCACGGTGTCCTCGTCGCGCCGGGCCTCCGGTCGCTGCAACACCTGGGCCGTGCTGACCAGGCCCACCTGGCGATTGCCGAAGCGGAAGTGCTGGCGGTTCTGCAATTGCTCGATGTCGCGGCGCTCGAGGTGGAGGGCCTGCATCACGTAGGCCAGCGGGAAGGCATAGGCTTCGCCCGACACCTCCACCAGCAACGCGCGCACCACCGACAGCGTGAGCGGCAGCTCGAGGTGGAACTGCATGCCGCGCCCGCTTTCCTGCACCAGGCGGATGCTGCCGCGCACCTGGCGGATCATGTCCTGCACGGCATCGAGCCCGACCCCGCGCCCGGATACTTCGCTCACGGTCTCGCGCATGCTGAAGCCGGGCAGCAGCAGGAAGTCGAGCAACTCCGCCTGCGACAGCCGGGCGACGGTTTCCTCGGGCGCCAGATTGCGCCGCACGATGGCGCGGCGCAGGGCATCCAGGTCCACGCCGGCGCCGTCGTCGGAGATCACGATGACCAGCCGCCCGGCGTTGTGGCGCGCATTGAGCGTGATGCGGCCTTCGACGGGCTTGCCGGCGGCGCGGCGCACGTCGGGCATCTCGATGCCGTGGTCCACCGCATTGCGCAGCAGGTGCGCCAGCGGGGCCTCGAGCTGTTCGAGGATGTCGCGATCGACCTTGGTGCTCTCGCCGATCAGCTCGAGGTGCACCGCCTTGCCAAGCGCGCGGCCGAGGTCGCGCACCATGCGGGAGTAGCCGGCGAGGCCGTCGGCCAGCGGCCGCATGCGGCTTGCCAGCGCGCGGTCGTAGAGCTGGCGCGACAGGCGGCCGGTGCGGTGGTCGTATTGTTCGAGGTCGCTGACGCGCTGCGAGAGCTGCCGGTGGCTTTCGGCAAGCAGGTGCTGCGCGTCGGCCAGCCGGGCCTGGGCGGCGCCTTCGGCTGCGTTGCCGCCCTGGCCGCCGGCCAGCGCCGCCTGCAGGGCGTCCAGCGCCTGCAGCGCGCGCATCTGCAGGCGCCGGGTCTGCTGCAGGGCGTTGCCGAAGGGCTTGAGCCAGTTGGCCTCGATCATCGCCGCGCCGGACAATGCCAGCAACTGGTCTAGCGTGTCGGCGCTCACGCGCAGCATGCGCTCCTGGGTCTCCGGCAGCGCGCCGGCCTCGCCGGCCGGGTCGGCGGGCCGGACGTGGGCGGGCAAGATGCCGGGGGGCGCATCGGCGGGCCTGTCCATGGGCGCATCGGCCGGCGGCACGGCCGGCGCGTCCGCGCTGGCGGCCGTTGTCACCGGCATGGCTTCGGCCGTGGCTTGCGCCGGCGCCGCGGGCGGCTCGGCCGCGCTGGCGGCCTGCTCCGGCATCGTCTGTTGCAGGACGTGCGCGCTTGCCCACGGCGCGGCGTCGACCGCCTTGCCGGCCAGCAGCGCCTCCAGGCGCGCCACCAGTGCATCGATCTCGGCCTTGCCGGCGTGATCGGCCCAGCCGAGATCGCCGCCGGGCGGGCTGCCCAGGCGCAGCAGCAGGTCGGTGCCGTGCAGCAGGGCATCGATATGCACGGGCCGCAACAGCAGTTCGTCGTGCTGGGCCGCGACCAGGCAGTCTTCCATCACATGGGCCACGCGCACGCCGCCGTCGAGGCCGACGATGCGCGCCGCGCCCTTGAGCGAATGGGCGGCGCGCATGCACGCCTCGAGCTGCTCGCTGGCGGCGGGATTGCGCTCCAGCGCGAGCAGGCCGGCATTGAGGACATCCGCCTGCGATTGCGCTTCGAGCGCGAACAGTTCGAGCAGGGAGGCGTCGCGCAACTGGTCGGGATTCATGCCAGGCTCCGCGTCAGGGCTTGCTGCAGCGAGGCCGCGTCGAGCAGCCCCACGGTGCGCCCGCCGCTTTGCAGCAGCGCGCGGGCATAGCGCGAGGACGTGCGCGACAACGTGGTCGGCAGCGGCTGCAGGGCGGATTCGGCAATGCGCTCGATGCCGGCAATCTCCTCGACCGGCAGCGCGAAGGCGTTGCGGCCCTGGCCCAGCACCAGCAGGCGTGCGCCATGTCCTGCGCTGCTGGTCGTGTCGTGCGCCGCGTCGAACGCAGCATCGCTGCGCGCGCCGGCGCCCTGGGCGGGCGCGGGCGAGTCCTGCCCGAGCAGGCGTGCCAGCGAGATGCACACCAGCAGGTTGCCGCGCACGCTGACCAGGCCCAGCACCGCGGCGTGCCGCCGGTGCGGCAGCGAGTGCAGGGGGCAGGGCGCGGTGACCTCGGCCAGCGCCTCGGCCGGCAGCGCCAGCCACTCCTCGCCGATGCGGAACACCAGGCAGGAAACGGCCGGGCCCTGCGCGGCGGTGCCGGCCCGGGCGGCATCGGCCGCGGGCAGGCTCACCTCGCCCGTGGGCAGGTTGTCGAGCAGCGTCAGCGCGGCGCGCGAGTAGGTCGGGCAGTTGCGGCAGTGGATATGCGTGGGCAGCAGCGGGCAGCTGCCGTCGCCCAGTACGCCGATGCGGCGCCAGCAGTCGTCGACGACGACGCCATGCGTGCCGTGGCTGGCGCCGGGGTGGGATGTCGCGAGCGGTGCGGGCTCAGCCATGGCGGGTCGGTTGATTGCGCTGGGCGCGGTTTCTCAGGCGGGCCGCGGCCGCGCCGTCGCCTTGCGCCTCGAGGATGGCAGCCATATGGTAAAGCGCCTCCTGGTGGCCCGGGTCGAGGTATAGCGCGCGGCGATAGGCCTCGCGTGCGTCGGCGGGGCGGCCGGTGGCATCGTACAGCACGCCCAGCAGGCAGTAGCCGGCGGCCGACGGCGCCTGCGCATCGAGGTATGCCTCGCACGACGCGATGGCCGCGGCCAGGTCGCCGCGATCTGCCAGCCGCGAGATCTTCGCCAGCGGGTCGGCGCTGCCCGGCGCCTTGGTGGCGGGCGCCGGCCGCGGCTGGGCCGCCCGCTCGGGGGCCGGCGTCAGCGAGGCCTGGTAGGTGCGGAAGGACGGCGCCGGAGGCGGCGCATGCGGCAGGCGGGGCGCCGGGGCGGCATGGACTGCGCCACCGTCCGAGGGTTCATTGGGCGGGGCCGCCTGGCGCGGGGCGCGCCGCGTGAACGCAAAGGCGAGCGGCACGCCGGCCGAGACAAAGCCGTGCCGTGTCAGCAGGCTGGCTTCGGCCGGCCCCACGAAGAGCGTGGCGTCGGGCCGGCTCACCCGCTCCAGCACACGCAGCGAGCGCTGCTGCGTGGGCGCATCGAAATAGATCAGCAGGTTGCGGCAGAACACGAAATGGTAAGGCGCCTCGCCCGCCATCAGCATGGGGTCCAGCAGGTTGCCGCGCAGTAGCCGCACCTTGGCGCGCACATTGGCGTTGAGCGCATAGCCGCCCGGCGCGGCGGTGAAATGCCGGTCGCGGAAATCCAGCGGGCTGCCGCGGAACGAATTGCTGCCGTAGTGGCCGATACGCGCGCGCTCCAGGGCGCGCGCGCTGATATCGATGGCGTCGACCTGGAAACGGTTCTCGGGCACCCCGGCATCGAGCAGCGCCATGACGATCGAATACGGTTCCTCGCCCGTGGAGCAGGGCACGCTGAGGATGCGCAGCGGGCCCTCGCCGTCATGCAGGCGTGCGCCGCCGAACACGCGCATGGCGGCGAAGCGGCCAAGCGCCAGCAGCGCCTCGCGGTGGCGGAAGAACCAGGTTTCCGGCACCACCACGGCCTCGATCAGGGCCTGCAGCTCTTCCGGGTGCGAGTGCAGCAGGTTCCAGTAGGCATCGTGGTCGGGCACCGCGGCCGTCGCCAGGCGCTCGCGCACCGCGCGCTCGATCATGCCGGCGCCCACCGTGCAGGCGTCCAGGCCGATGCGCTCCTTGAGCAGCGCTTCGATATGGCTGGCCGTGGTCATGGTGCCGCGAGGCCGGGGAACAGGCGGGCGTGCACCTCGTCGGGCAGCAGCGCGTCGACCTTGACCCACTGCACCAGTCCCTGCGCGCCGCCGCGCACCGGGCCCAGGTAGCGCGCCGGCGCGGAGTCCACGCCACTGTCGGTGAACTCGCCGGGGGCGCAGCGCAAGGTTTCGGTGGCGTATTCCAGGCGCAGCCCGAGCAGGCGCGCCGGCGCATCCGCGCCACGGCGGTAGTGCACAAGGACCGTGCGCGTACTGGTGCGGTGGGCGACGGGCGTGCCGGTGGCCAGTGCGTTGACGTCGATGACCGGCACCACCTCGCCGCCGCGCGCCAGCAGCCCGCTCACCCAGGGCGGCGCCTCGGGCAGTTGCTTGAGCGTGGTCAGCGGCAGCACTTCCTCGATCTCGCTGGCGTCGAGCGCGTAGTGGTCAGGGCCGATGCGGAACAGCAGGAAGAGCTTCATGGGAAGTGGTCCGGGCCCGCAAGGCTCAGACCTTGAAGCGGGACACGCCGGTGCGCAGGTCGTTGGCGACCAGCGTCAGCTCGTCGATGGCCTGGCTGGACTGGCGCAGCGATTCCACCGTCTGCTGGGCCGCCTCGGAGAGCTGCATCAGCGCCTGGTTGATCTGCTCCGCGCCGCCAGCCTGGGCCTGCATGCCCTCGTTGACCATCTGCACGCGCGGCGCCAGCGACTGCACCTGGCCGATGATCTGGGACAGCTGGTCGCCCACCTGGGTCACCTCGGACATGCCGCGCCGCACTTCCTCGGCGAACTTGTCCATGCCCATCACCCCGGCGGCCACCGCCGACTGGATCTCCCGCACCATCTGCTCGATGTCGTACGTGGCGACCGCGGTCTGGTCGGCCAGGCGGCGGATCTCGGTGGCCACCACCGAGAAGCCGCGACCGTACTCGCCGGCTTTCTCGGCCTCGATCGCCGCGTTGAGCGAGAGCAGGTTGGTCTGGTCCGCCACCTTGGCGATGGTGGTGACCACCTGGTTGATATTGCCGGCCTTCTCGTTCAGGGTGGCCAGCTTGGCGTTGACCGAGCCGGCGGCTTCCATCACATGGTGCATGGTGGTTTCCATGCGCGACAGGCCGACCTGGCCGGTGCCGGCCAGTCCGGCGGTCTGCTCGGCGGCGCTCGACACCTCGATCATGGTGCGCACCAGGTCGCGCGAGGTGGCGGAGATCTCGCGCGAGGTGGCGCCGATCTCGGTGGTGGTGGCCGCCGTCTCGGTCGCGGTGGCCTGCTGCTGGCGGGCGGTGGCCGCGATCTCGTTGACCGAGGTGGTGACCTGGATGGCCGAGCGCTGGGCCTGGCCGACCAGCCCGGTCAGCTCGCCGGTCATCTGGTTGAAGCCTTGCTCGACCTCGAGGAATTCGTCCTGGCGTTCAAGCGACAGGCGCTGGCGCAGGTCGCCGCCGCGCATGCCGGACAGCAGTGTCACGATCGAGCGCATCGGCACGGTGATGGAGCGGAACAGCAGGTAGCCGGCCACCAGCGATCCCAGCAAGGCAGCGATCAGCGAGACTTCGATACTGATCTTGGCGGTCTCTACGGCGTTGCTGATGCTGGTGGCGCCGGTTTCCGACACCTTGTTGTTGTCTTCCAGCAGGGCCTGCAGGGCCGCGCGGCCGTCATCCCAAACGGCATGGATCGGGCCGCGCAGCCGGGCCTCCATGGCGCCGGCCTCGGCGCTGCCGGCGGCGAACACCATGGCCGAGACTTCGTCATAGTTGCGGCGAAGTTCCTTGTATTTCTCGAAGCGCTGGCGGTCGTCCGGGCGGACGATCGAGTCGGCGTATTTATGCTCGAGCGTATCCAGCCGCTTGCGCAGGGCTGTGTTGGCCTCGGCATAGGTGCGGCGCTCCGCGTCGCTGCCCGCGGTAATGCTCTGCCAGGCCAGCACGTAGGTTTCACCCCATGCGCCGCGCATCGCGGTGCTGTAGTAGAGTCCGGGCAGCGAATCGTCGCGTAACGCGACGGTGTGGGATTCAATCGTCGACAGCCGGCCGTAGGCGACCACGAAGGTCAGCAATATGACAGCCAGGATCATGGCAAAGCTTGCCAGGATGCGCGTGCGGATGGTCCAGAGGGTCGCGGTGCGGTTGCCCATTCGATGTTCTTGTATTTTCTTGCAGGAAGGGTGGCGGGCGGCGTCCGGACGCGGTGAACCTGGCACGGCGACGCCATGAGCGGCGGGTCCGCAGGCGGAGACTGGCGCCCCGGGGTGCCCGCCCGCCTTATAGCGGCGTAGGGTACTGGAAGGTTTCTGTCATTTCAATGGCGCGGGCGCGGGCTAGCGTTTTGTGATTATGTTATTTGCCGTCCCGCAACATATCGCAATATCATGGTTTGACGCGGCTTGATTTTTTCCTGGTTTTAGTCACACTTGCCAAATTGACAGATCGGATCGATGTCGACAATCACAAACAGGGCAGGGATGGTGGCTAGGTCAGAGGCGAAGGCCGGCGCCTCGCCGAACGCGGACCTCGACCCGCTGACCGGCGTTGCTTCGCGCCAGGCATTCTTGAGTATGCTGGAAGGCCGCCTGCGCACGGAGGCTGCCCCGCGCTGCGCGCTATTGCTGCTCGGCATCGACGATTTCCGGGCCTTCAACGATATGCACGGCCATGCCGAAGGCGACGAGATCCTGCGCCGGGTGGCCCGTCGCCTGCGCGACGCCTCGCCGCGCGATGCCGTGCTCGGGCGGATCGGCGGCGACGAGTTCGCCGTGCTGCTGCCCTCCATCGCCGATCCCACCCTGGTGCGCCACGTCAGCGCCGCCATCCTGTCGCTGCAGTCCGAGCCGCACGAGTACGGCAGCCGGCGCCATCATGTGCTGGCAAGCCTGGGCGCCTGCGTCATGCCCGCCGGCGGCGACAATGCCTCCGACGCGCTGGCTTCGGCCAGCCTGGCACTGGGCCGGGCCAAGCGTGACGGCGGCCGTACCATCCGCTTCTTCAAGCCGCAGATGCGCACCGACGTGACGACCCGCCTGTCGCTGGTGCAGGCGCTGCGCGACGCCTACGCGCAACGCCAGTTCGAATTGCTCTACCAGCCGCAGATCGACCTGAGCGACGGCCGCGTGGTCGGTGCCGAGGCGCTCATGCGCTGGCGCCATCCCACCCAGGGCCTGCTCACGCCGGCGAGCTTCATCGACGCACTGGCCGCCAGCAGCGTGGCGGCCGACGTGGGCGTGTGGCTGCTCCATACCGCCTGCGCGCAGGCGCGCATGTGGTCGCTGGCGTTTCCCGACGCGCCGCGCGTGGCCATCAACCTGTTCGCCGCGCAGCTCAGCGAAAGCCGGCTGCTGACCGAGGTGCGCCACGTGCTGCGCGAACTGGCGCTGGCGCCCGAGCGGCTGGAGCTGGAAATCACCGAGACCATCGCCCTGCAGCAGGGCGACGACTTCTCCGGCCAGCTGCAGACCCTGCGCCGCGACGGCGTGACCCTGACCTGCGACGACTTCGGCACCGGCTATGCATCGCTGAGCTTCCTCAAGACCTTCCCGGTCGACCGCATCAAGATCGACCAGTCCTTTATC